>NZ_JAHWGR010000021.1:0-138589 GCF_020873825.1 Micromonospora sp. DH13 | reverse complement strand
GCCCCCGCGGCTCCGACCGGCGGGCCTTCTCGCTGTTTGCTCCCCCGTTTGGACTCGAACCAAAAACCTGCCGGTTAACAGCCGGCTGCTCTGCCAATTGAGCTACGGGGGACCGCTCGCCGCCCGGATCGGATCTCTCCGACACCCTCGGCGACGGCACAAGAGTACAGGATTCACCCGGGGTTTGGTCCAGGGGGTTCCGACGCGGGGCGCACCGGCGCCGGGGGTGTCCGAACCGCCCGGCGGGCGGACAATTCGCCATCCGGGCACAACCAGGTATGAGCGCGGTGGAGGATGGGTAGTTAGCTGCCGACAGAGGACGTAGGCGCGAGATACTCGTCGCCCGCGGGGTCCGCCCCGGGGAGGCGACGGCGCGTCAGGTACGGAAGGAGCCGCCATGCGCGGAAAGATCATGTTTCTTGGCGGGCTGGCTGCGGGATTCGTCCTGGGCGCCCGTGCCGGCCGGGAGAAGTACGAGGAGCTGGTCGTCCGGGGCCGCAAGGTGCTCGACCACCCGACCGTCCAGGAGGCGGCCGGCGTCGCGCAGGCCCAGGCCAACCGGCTCTACAGCGAGGGCAGGGAGAAGCTCAGCCAGTCGAAGATCGGCGAGAAGCTGGGCAGCAACGGCAGCAGCGGGGGCGACAGCGGCAAGCACGAGCTGACCGCCGCCGACAAGCCGTTCGCGGGCACCCCGGCGACGGTCGGCGCGAAGGCGGGCGGGGGCCCGTCGGGCACCGGCGCGTCCGGGTCGACCACGAGCGGGTCGGCCTCCGGCCCGGCCCGGACGAAGCCGTCCGGCACGGGCACCAACGGCAGCACTCTCTGACTCACGGTTAGCGACGGGCCGGCCACCTTCGGGTGGCCGGCCCGCTTGCCGTGCCTGCGGCGCACCCTGCCGCACCGGGCCGCCCGCCTGCCGTGCCGGCACTCCTTGCCATGCTGGGCCGCAACCGGGGCGTCAGCCCAGCTCATCCCACCCCGAGTGGGTCTTCTTCGAGATGAACATCTGCTGGGCGCACGTGGCCCAGCACCGCTGGCACACCTACACCGGGCCCGGACGGCGTGGCCCGCACGGACATCTTCGACCCGCTGGCCACCGTCCAGGCCCGGACCATGCGCTTCCCGCTGTTCCACGCCAAGGACGGCAAGCGCAACCCCAACGTCACCAACGGGTACGAGTTCGCGCCGCTCGGCCAGGGCGACATCGACTACGGAGGCTTCTTCGCCAACATGGGCGCGAAGGGCTACCACAACCCGATGTGGGAGCAGGACAACGCGCCCGGCGGCACCGCCGACCCGGGCCGGTCGCTCCAGTACGCCCAGATCAGCTACAAGCACATGTCGGGCCTGCGCGGCTGAGCCGAGCCGACCCGAGGGGGCCGCGTCCGGGGTGACCGGGCGCGGCCCCGCCCCGCGTCCGGGGTGACCTGGCACTCGTTGTCGCCCTCGACGGGCGCGGCCGGGGGACGACGGGGGAGGATTCCGGACGGAGGTGGTCACGACATGACGTACGACGGCCCGGACAACGCCGACCAGGCCCGGCTGCTGCGGTTGCTCCGCGACGACGGCCCGCGCTCCCGGGTCGAGCTCGGCGACGCTGCGGGGCTCAGCCGGGCGCGGCTCGTCGCGGAGGTCGACCGCCTGGTCGCCCTGGGCCTGGTGGAGACCGCCGGCCCGGCCGCGTCCCGGGGCGGTCGCCGCTCGTCGCTGCTGCGCATCGCCGGCGCGGTCCGCTTCGCCGGGATCACGATCGGCCCCCGGGAGATCGACGTCGCGGTCACCGACGGCGAGCTGTCCGTCCTGGCCCGGCGCCGCGAGCCCGTCGACGTCCGCCTCGGCCCGGAGGCGACCATCGCCCGTACGCTCGAACTGCTCGGCAAGGTCCGCGCGAACCTCGGCCTGGGCCGGCTCACCGGGGTCGGGGTGGCCCTGCCCGCCCCGGTCGCGTTCCGCGAGGGGTCGCCCGTCTCCCCGCCGGCCCTGCCCGGCTGGCACGGGTACGGCGTGCGCGACGCGCTCGCCGCGGAGCTGGGCTGCCCGGTGCTGGTCGACAACGACGCCAACGTGATGGCGCTCGGCGAGCAGCACGCCGGCACCGGCCGCGCCTTCGACGACTTCCTCTACGTCAAGCTGGGCACCGCCATCGGCTGCGGCCTGGTGCTCGGCGGCGCACTGCACCGGGGCGCCACCAGCGGCGCGGGCGGCATCGCGCACCTGCGGCAGAGCGACGACGGCCCGACCTGCGCCTGCGGCGAGACGGGCTGCCTAGAGGCGTACTGCTCGGACGAGGCCCTGGTCCGGGAGGCGCTCGCGGCGGTCGAGGACGGGCGGTCGCCGGCGCTCGCCACCCGGCTCGCCGAGGCCGGCGCGATCACCGTGGCGGACGTGGGCCGGGCGACGGTCGCCGGCGACCCCGCCGCGCAGACGCTGGTCCGCGACGCGGCCCGGCGGCTCGGCCGCGTCCTGGTCGGGCTGGTCAACTTCGTCAACCCGGGCATCGTGATCATCGGCGGGACGGCCGTCGGCCTCGGGCCGACCATGCTCGCCGAGATCCGGTCGGTGGTCTACCGGCGGTCTCCGCCGCTGGCCACCGGCAACCTGCCGATCGTGCTGTCCGACCTGGACGACACCGCCGGGGTGGTGGGCGCGGCCCGCCTGGCCAGCGACGACGTCTACGGCGCGTCGTGACCGGTGGGCCGGGCCAGCGGGGCGGCCGGCGGCCCTGCCCGGCGGGGGAGGCGGCCCTGCCCCGCAGGTGACCGGCGCGGCCGGCCGGACCCGGGCGGGCCCGACCGGCACGGCCGGCTCAGTCCTCGGTGCTGCCGAGCGTCAGTCCTTGCTGCTGAACGCCGCGTCGAAGGCCGCCGACGGGGCGTCGAAGGCGAGCCGCCGGACGAACTGCAACGCCTCGGGGGCCCCCACGAGGCGGTCCATCCCGGCGTCCTCCCACTCGATGGAAATCGGGCCGGAGTAGCCGATGGCGTTCAGCGCCCGGAAAGAGTCCTCCCACGGCACGTCGCCGTGGCCGGTGGAGACGAAGTCCCAGCCCCGGCGCAGGTCGGCCCAGGGCAGGTGGGACGCCAGCCGGCCGCGCCGGCCGTCGCCGGTGCGCACCTTCGCGTCCTTGCAGTCGACGTGGTAGATGCGGTCGGCGAAGTCGAAGATGAAGTTCACCGGGTCGAGCTCCTGCCACACGAAGTGCGACGGATCCCAGTTCAGCCCGAACGCGGGCCGGTGGCCGATCGCCTCCAGCGTCCGCTTGGTCGTGTAGTAGTCGTAGGCGATCTCGCTGGGGTGTACCTCGTGGGCGAAGCGCACCCCCACCTCGTCGAAGACGTCGAGGATCGGGTTCCACCGGTCGGCGAAGTCCTGGTAGCCGCGCTCGATCATCTCCGGCGGCACCGGCGGGAACATCGCCAGGGTGTGCCAGATCGACGAGCCGGTGAACCCGACGACGGTGTCCACGCCCAGCTTCGCCGCCGCCCGCGCGGTGTCCTTGATCTCCTCGGCGGCCCGCTGGCGGACCCCTTCCGGCTCGCCGTCGCCCCAGATCCGGGCGGGCAGGATCCCCTGGTGCCGCTCGTCGATCGGGTGGTCGCAGACGGCCTGGCCGACCAGGTGGTTGGAGATCGTGAAGACCTTCAGGTTGTGCTTCGCCAGGGTCGCGAGCTTCCGTTCGACGTACGAGTCGTCGGCGAGGGCCTTGTCGACCTCGAAGTGGTCGCCCCAGCAGGCGATCTCCAGCCCGTCGTAGCCCCACTCGGAGGCGAGCCGGCAGACCTCGTCGAACGGAAGATCGGCCCACTGGCCGGTGAAGAGCGTGATGGGTCGCGCCATGAGTCCTACTCCCCTGTGGTGGTAATGGGGGATTCCGTGTGCGTGACCGGGGCGAGGGTGACCGGGCTGGGCCGGGCTGGTGCGCGGCGGACCGGGCGGGGTGCCGGTGGGCGCGGAACAGCGCCTGGGCCCAGCGGGTTGCGCCTCCCGCCGGGTCACCGGCAACCGCGTACGGTCGCCGCCGCTCACTCTATGGCCGCCTGCGGCGGTTAGGAAGGGCCCCCTGTGCAACAGAATGCGTTAACAGGGGGCCCTTCCTTACCTCCAGCTAGCTGGGCAGGGTCCACTTCTGGTTGGCCCCGCCGTGGCAGGACCACTGGTGCACGACCGCGCCGTCGGCCGAGTTGTTGCCCGAGACGTCCAGGCACTTGCCCGACTGCGTGTTGCGCAGGCTCCCGTCGGACTGCGCCGCCCACCGCTGGGCGCCACCGCCGTTGCACGACCAGAGCTGCACCTTCGCCCCGTCGGCAGAGGAGCCGCCGTTGACGTCCAGGCACTTGCCCAGCGACCGCAGCGTGCTGTCCGTGCCCACCGTCCACTGCTGGCCGGCGGCGCCGTTGCAGGTGAACAGCTGGATCTGGGTGCCGTCGGCCGAGGAGCCGTTGCGCACGTCCAGGCACTTGCCGGCCAGCCCGACGATCCGCCCGGTGCGGGTCGTCGGCGGGTTCGTGCCGCCCAACTCCTTGATCCGGATGTTGCGGAACGACACGTCGTCGCCGGTGCCGTGGTTCTGGATGCCGACGTAGCCGGCGAGCGAGCGGGCCGGGTCGGTGTTGGTGAAGTCGTTGATCTTCACGCCGTTGAGCAGGACCTGGAGCCGCTCCCCCTCGACCAGCAGCTCGTAGGTGTTCCACTCCCCCGGCGGGTTGAGCGCGGCGTCGCGGGCGGCCAGGTCGGCGGACTTGACCCCGTAGATCGAGCCGGTGGTGCGGTCGTCGGAGTCGGTGGCGTCGATCTGCACCTCGTACCCGTTGGTCATCGCCGAGTTCGGGTCGGTGGAGGCGGGGAAGCCGACGAAGACCCCGGAGTTGTCGTCCCCGGGGATCCGCCAGTCCAGCTTCAGCGAGTAGTTGGTGAACTGCTTCGCGCTGTACCAGTACAGGCCGAGGCCGCCGGAGGAGCTGAGGGTGGCGTCGGTGTTGGCGAAGCCGCCCGGCCCGGCCTGGCTCCAGCCGGTCGTGGAGCCGTTGTAGAGGGCGGTGTAGCCGGTCTCGGGCCGGCAGTCGGCCTTCGTGCGCCCGGCCGCGTACCGGATGCCGCCGAGCAGGTGGGACCGGAACGCCGCCTCGGAGTACGACGACTGGCTGTGGCCGCCGCCGGTGTAGAAGGACCGGCCGCCGCTGTAGGTCTTGCACCAGGCGTGCGGGTGGTCGCCGCCCATCGCCCCGCCCGAGTACGACGACTCGTCGAGGCTGGCCAGCACGTGCGCGGTGGAGCGGGCGTTGGTGCGGAAGTCGTACCACTCGTCGGTGCGGGTCCAGGTCTGGCCGAGGTGCGCGGTGGCGGCGTGCGCCCGGTCCTCCACCTTCACCCGGGCCTGCTGGATGGCCGGGTGGGAGGCGAACCACGCGCCGACGAGGTTGCCGTAGAACGGCCAGTTGTATTCGGTGTCGGCGGCGGAGTGCACGCCGACGTAGCCGCCGCCGGCGCCGATGTACGACTCGAACGCCGCCTGCTGGCTGTCGTTGAGCACGTCGCCGGTGGTGTTGAGGAAGATCACCGCCTCGAAGCGGGCCAGGTTGGCGGTGGTGAACTGGGCGGCGTCCTCGGTGGCGGTGACGGTGAAGCTGTTGGCCGCGCCGAGGTCACGGATGGCCTGGGTGCCCACGGCGATGGAGTCGTGCCGGAACCCGGCGGTCTTGGAGAAGACCAGCACGTCGTACGGGGCGTCGGCGGCCGACGCCGGGGTGGCCGGGGTGGTGCAGGCGAGCACGGCCAGGGCGGCGGTGGCCGCCCCGAGGAGGGGACGGAGGAGTCTTCGCATGTCGTTCTCCTGGGTGTGGTGGCGGTGCGGTCCCCCGCCTGGGGCGGGGGACCGCAGGGAGACCGCAGAGGTGCCTTAGGGCAGGGTCCACTTCTGGTTGGTCCCGCCGTTGCAGGTCCACAGGTGCACGACCGTGCCGTCGGCGGAGTTGTTGCCCGAGACGTCCAGGCACTTGCCCGTCGGGGTGTTGCGCAGCGAACCGTCGGACTGCGCCGCCCACCGCTGGGCGTTGCCGCCGTTGCACGACCAGAGCTGCACCTTCGTCCCGTCGGCCGAGGCGCCCCCGTTGACGTCCAGGCACTTGCCCAGCGACCGGATCGTGCTGTCCGTGCCCACCGTCCACTGCTGGCCGGCGGCGCCGTTGCAGGTGAACAGCTGCACCTGCGTGCCGTCGGTCGACGAGCCGTTGCGCACGTCCAGGCACTTGCCGGCCAACCCGACGATCCGGCCGGTGCCGGTCGGCGGCGTCACGGTGCCGGTGTTCAGGGTGAACGCGTCGACGTCGTACAGCGTCCCGGAGCCGCCGGCGAAGGTGAGGTAGAGGGTGGTGGTGCCGGTCGGCGGGTTGGAGATCGACCCGGTGACGGTGGTGAAGGTCTCCCACGACCCGGTCACCGGGACGGTCACCGAGCCGAGCACGGTGCCGGTCGGCGAGCCGGTGCGGACCTGGAGCGTGCCGCCTGCGCCGGCCGAGGAGACCCGGGCGGTGAACGAGGTGACGTTCGCGATCCGGTACGGCTCGAAGGCGATCCACTCCCCGTTCTGGATGTCGCCCACGGTCTTGCCGCCCTCGGCGGTGGTCTTGTCGTAGGTGCTGATGCCGGACGAGGTCTTGAAGTGCTCGGCCTGCCGGTGCCGGGGCTGCAGGATGTGCTGGGTGTGCGTGGTCAGGCCGCCGGCGTCGGTGTACTCGGCGTCGAAGACGGCGAAGATGTTCGCCGCGTCGTCGTGCTCACCGTCGACGGGGATGGTGATGGTGCCGGAGCAGCCGTTCTGCGAGGCGATCTGGTGGCCGTGCTGGTCGTGGCCGAGCACGTAGGTCATCTTGACCTTGGTGCAGTCGATCGAGCCGTCCTCGGGGTCGGTCACGGTGATGCTGAACGGCACGTTGTCACCGAAGGAGAACAGGCTGCCGTTGGCCGGCCCGGTGATGGTGACCGTCGGGGCGGTGTTGCCGACGTTGACCGTGACGCTGCTGGAGCCGGTCGCGCCCTGCGGGTCGCGCACGGTCAGCGTCGCGGTGTACGACCCGTCCGTGGTGTACGTCTTCGCCGGGTTGGCCGCCGTGGAGGTGGTGCCGTCGCCGAACGCCCACGAGTAGGTCAGCGCCCCGCCCTCGGGGTCGGCGGACCCGGCCGAGGAGAAGTTCACGGTCAGCGGGGCCGGCCCGGAGGTCCGGTCGGCGCTGGCGCGGGCGGCCGGTGCCCGGTTGCCGACGCCGACGTAGTCGAAGCGGTATAGCGCCGAGTTGGCGTCGCCGTTGTAGTAGCCGGTGCCGTAGTCGAGCACGTAGTACGCCCCGTCGGGGCCGAACGCGGAGTCCATCACCTGCTTGCCGACCCAGGGGAAGCTGTCGATGGTGCCGGGCGACCCGTCGGTGTTGAGGTGGATCGGCTTGATCCAGCCGCGGCCGAACTCGGTGGCGAAGAACTGCCCGTCGAAGGACTGCGGGAACTTCGTCGCCGAGGGGTTGTTGGCGTCGAACCGGTAGACCGGGCCGGCCGCCGGCGACTCGGAGCCGCTGCCGAACGCGGGCGGGCTGCCGGAGTCGCCGCCGTACTTGATCCAGGAGGGCTTGGCCGGCGGGAGGGTGCTCAGGCCGGTGTTGCGGAACGAGTTGTTGGTCGGCCCGCCGGTGCAGTTGAACTTGGGGCCGGTGGAGTTGCTGGCGAAGTCCCACTCGTTGTAGGTCTCGGCGGTGGTGTTGGTGCCGGTGCAGTACGGCCAGCCGTAGTTGCCGGGGCCGGTGACCCGGTTGAACTCGACCTGGCCGGCGGGGCCCCGGTTGGAGTTGGTGCTGCCGGCGTCCGGCCCGTAGTCGCCGACGTAGACGATGCCGGTGGCCTTGTCGACGCTGATCCGGAACGGGTTGCGGAAGCCCATCGCGTAGATCTCGGGGCGGGTCTTCGCGGTGCCGGGGGCGAAGAGGTTGCCGGCCGGGATCGAGTACGTGCCGTCGGCGTTCACCTTGATCCGCAGGAGCTTGCCCCGCAGGTCGTTGGTGTTGCCGGCGCTGCGCTGCGCGTCGTACGCCGGGTTGCGGTTGGTGCGCTCGTCCAGGGGCGAGTAGCCGGCGGAGTCGAACGGGTTGCTGTCGTCGCCGGTGGACAGGTAGAGGTTGCCGGCGGCGTCGAAGTCCATGTCGCTGCCGACGTGGCAGCAGATGCCCCGGTCGGTGCCGATGTCGAGGATGTCGACCTTGCTGGACATGTTGATGGTGAAGTCGGAGTTCAGGGTGAAGCGGGACAGCCGGTTGACGCCCTGCCAGGCGGACCAGTTGGTGCCGGTGGCGGGCGCGTCGCCGCCGGGGGTGGACAGCGGCGGGGCGTAGTAGAGGTAGATGTGCCGGTTGGTGGCGAAGTTCGGGTCGACCCCGAGGCTCTGCATCCCGTCCTCGTCGTGCGTGTAGACGGGGATGGTGCCGATGACCTTGGTGGTGCCGGAGGCGTCGGTGCGCCGCACCGTGCCGTTGCGGGCGGTGTGCAGCACCGACCGGTCCGGCAGCACGGCCAGCGACATCGGCTCGCCCATCTCGGAGACGCCGCGGGCCAGCTCGACCTGCTGGAAGTCGCTGGCGTTGATGGTGTGCGCGGCGGCCGGCGGCGCCGACACGGCGACGGCGGTGGCCGCGGCGACCACCGTGAGCAGGGCGGTGCCCGCCGCCTGCCAGCTCCGGGCCGGGCCGTGGTGACCGGCGGCGCGGCGGTGGTGACGAAGTCTTCTATACATGCAGGGGTGCCCTCTCTGGCCGGTGGTGGGGCGCGTCGTCGCGCCGGATACCGCGACGGACGTCCTTTCGGCACACCGGTGGACGTTCCTCGGCGGGCTGGGCTCGTCGGCAGGGACGAGACCGTCGGCACGCGGGGACGGAGATTGCGGCCGGCAGCCGACGACGAGGGCACCGCGCCCACTGGAGACACTTCGTCGAACCGATTCGCAGCACATTCACAGTAATCGATCTGCGCGGTTGTGTCGAGGATGTTTCGAAAATGTGCGCCCGCCGCCGGCCCGCACGAACGGGCTGCCGCCCGGCACCGCCGGCCCGGCGGCGGGCGGGCCCCGCACCGCCGGGCCCGCACCGCCGGGCCCGGCGGCGGCGTCAGACCGTGCGGGTGATGGTCCGGGCGGCCAGCCCGGCGAGCGCCTCCCGGGCCGCGGGGGCGAGCGGCGCGTCGGCCAGGGCACGCAGGCCCGCGTTGGCCCGCATCCGGATCATCCGCTCGATCTCGTCCCGGGCGCCCGTGGCCTCGATGATGGCCCGCAGCTCGGCGGCGCCCTCGTCGTCCAGGTCGGCGTTGCCGAACAGCTCCCGCAGCCGGGCGCTCTGCGCCCGGTCCGCCGACTGCCGGGCCAGCGCCATCATCACCGTCGGCTTGCCCTCACGCAGATCGTCCAGGACGGACTTGCCGGTGACCTGTGGGTCGCCGAAGACGCCCAGCACGTCGTCGCGGAGCTGGAAGGCGTCGCCGACCGGGTCGCCGAACTCGGCCAGCGCCTCCGCCAGCTCCGGCGACCCGCCGGCCAGGGCAGCGCCGATCTGCAACGGCCGGGTCACCGTGTAGCGCGCCGCCTTGAGCCGGATCACGGTGAGCGCGCTGGCCACCGAGCCGTCGCCCACGCCGGAGACCAGGTCCAGGTACTCCCCCGCGATCACCTCGGTGCGCATCAGCGCGAACACCGCGTACCCGCGCAGCAGCTCGTCGCGGCGCAGCCCGCACTCGTGGAACATCTGGTCCGCCCAGGCGGCGCAGAGGTCGCCGCAGAGCAGGGCGGTGTTGCGCCCGTACGCCTCCGGGTCGCCCCGCCACGCGGAGCGGGTGTGCAGGTCGGCGAAGATGCGGTGCACCGACGGCGCGCCCCGCCGCCGGTCGCTGTGGTCGAGGATGTCGTCGTGGATCAGCGCGAAGGCGTGGAACAGCTCCAGCGCCGCCGAGGCGACCAGGATCGGGGTGCCGTCCCCGCCGTCGTCCTCCCCGCCGGCACCCCGCCAGCCCCAGTAGCAGAACTGCGGGCGCAGCCGCTTGCCGCCGGCCAGGACGAACCGGTGCAGGGCGGCGAAGATGCCCCGGGGTGCGCCGTCGGGCCAGTCGGGAGCCTGCCGCTCGAGGAAAGCGGCCAGCTCGGTGTCGACCCGGGTGCGCAGGCCGCTCGCGTCGCTGGGCGCGGCCGTCACCGTCATGTTGTGTCTCCCTGTTCAGTGGCGAGGCCGGTTCACCCGTGACGGGTCAGGCCGGCCAGCTCCAGCAGCAACGCCTTCACCTCGGTCGCCGCCACCGCGTCGCGGGCCGGGCCGGGGTCGGAGCAGAGCAGCACCGGACCGTCGGCCGAGTCGGCCGGCAGCCGGCCGTGCGACCCGCGCACCGCCCGCGCACCGGCGTCCAGCCCCACCACGCTCATCAGATACCGCATACCCAACTTCTTACGGGCCAGGGCGGTCGCGGCCCGGCGCTTCGCCGCGCCCGGGGCGGCCGGGTCGAAGAACAACTCGGCGGGGTCGTACCCGGGCTTGCGGTGGATCTCCACGAGCCGGGCGAAGTCGGGGGCGCGGGCGTCGTCGAGCCAGTAGTAGTACGTGAACCAGGCGTCCGGCTCGGCCACCAGCACCAGCTCGCCGCTGCGCGGGTGGGCCAGCCCGTACGCGGCCTGGCCGTCGGCGTCGAGCACCTCGGCCACCCCGGGCAGCCCCGCGCAGAGCTTCGCCACCGCCGGCACGTCGGCCGGGTCGCGGACGTACACGTGGGCGATCTGGTGGTCGGCCACGGCGAACGCCCGCGACGTCCACGGGTCCAGGTACTCCATGCCGTCCTGGGTGTACACCCGCAGCAGCCCCTCGGCGCGCAGCAGCCGGTTGACGTCCACCGGGCAGGCCACGTCGGTGATGCCGTACTCGGACAGGGCCACCACCGTGGCGCCCTTGGCGCGGGCGGCGTCGATCAGCGGGCCGAGCACCTTGTCCAGCTCCGCCGCCGCGGCGGCGGCCTGCGGCGAGGACGGCCCGAACCGTTGCAGGTCGTAGTCCAGGTGCGGGACGTAGACCAGGGTCAGGTCGGGGGCGTGGTCGGCGAGGATCTGCTCGGCCGCCCGGCAGATCCACGCCGACGACGGCAGCCCGGCCCCCGGCCCCCAGTACGTGAACAGCGGGAACGTGCCCAGCTTCGCGGTCAGCTCGTCGTGCAGCTCGGGCGGGTCGGTGTAGCAGTCGGGCTCCTTGCGGCCGTCGGCGTAGTAGACCGGGCGGGGGGTGACCGTCCAGTCCACGTCCGCGCCCATGGCGTACCACCAGCACACGTTGGCCACCGTGTAGCCCGGCTCGACCCTCCGGGCGGCCTGCCACAGCTTCTCCCCGCCGACCAGGGCGTTGTGCTGCCGCCAGAGCAGCACCTCGCCCAGCTCCCGGAAATACCAGCCGTTGCCGACGATGCCGTGCCCGGCCGGCGGCTCGCCGGTGAGGAACGTGGACTGCACCGCGCAGGTGACCGCCGGCAGTACCGTGCCGAGCGGGGCGGTGAAGCCGCCGTCGGCCACCGACCGCAGCCGGGGCATGTGGGCCAGCAGGCGTGGGGTCAGGCCCACCACGTCCAGCACCACCAGTCGCTTGCTCACCGCAGCACCCCCGTCCCAAGTGATGTGAGGCCCACGGCGACCAGCTCGTCGCGGGCGAAGGCCAGTTCGGCGGCGATCCCGGCGGCCAGCTCGGCCGCGTCGCGGGGCCGCCGCGCCGCCGGCAGCACCCCCCAGGTGTACGTCTCGACGTCGAGGTGGTCGCAGCCGGCGACCGGGCCGGCGAACAGCGCGGCCAGCGCGGCGCGCAGCACCGGCACGGTCGCGGTCAGCGGCGGCTCGGGCGGGGCGTGCAGCGGCACGTGGTAGTGCACCCGCCACGCGCCGGGCAGCGACGCGGCCAGGGCCGCGTCGAGGTCGTCGGCGGCGTACGCCGGGTCGGCCGGGTCGGCGGCGTGGCCGCAGCCGGCCGCGCGGGTCTGGTGCAGGAAGCGCGGCTCCACCCACGGGCGCAGCGCCTCCACCGCGCCGGCCGGGGCTTCGATCGCGGCGGACACCTGCACCTTCACCACCGGCAGCCCGGCGGCGGCGAGCCGGCCCAGGGCGGCGGCCGGCTCCTCCCACGCGCAGGCCAGGTGGGCCAGGTCCAGGCAGACGCCGAGCCGCGCCGGGTCGGTGCCGGCGAGCAGGGCGGCGGCCTGGCCGGTGGACTCCACCACGCAGCCCGGCTCCGGCTCGAAGCCGACCCGCACCGTGCGGCCGGTGTCGCGCTCGATGCCGGCCAGCCCGGCCGCCAGCGCGTCGAGCCGCCGCCGCGCCGCGTCGGCCCGGTCGGCGTCCCACGGGGTGCGCCAGGCCAGCGGCAGGGTCGACACCGAGCCCCGGGCCGCGTCGTCGGGCAGCAGGTCGGCCAGCACCCGGGCCAAGTCCAGGGTGTACGCGAGCCGCTCGGGCGTCGTCCAGTCCGGGTGGTAGACGGCGTGCTTGACCACCGGGGCCTGGAACGCCGCGTACGGGAAGCCGTTGAGCGTCACCACCTCCAGCCCGCGCGCGGTCAGCTCGGCGCGCAGCCGGCGGCGCAGGCCCTCGTCGGCGGCGAGCGCGGCGGCCACCGGTGCGGCCAGCCACAGCCCCAGCCCGAGGCGGTCGGAGTCGAGGGCGCGGCGCACCGGCACGGCGTAGGTGTCCAGTTGGGCGAGGATGCCGGCGAGGTCCTCGGCCGGGTGCACGTTGGTGCAGTAGCCGAGGTGCACGGTCTCGCCACCGCCGTGGCGCAGCCGCATCAGCTGCCGCCGCGCAGGATCGAGTTGCCGGCGAACGTGCCGCCGGCACCGCCCGCCCCCGGCTGCCCGCCGGCCGCGCCCGGGGCATCGGCGTCGGCGTCGTCGACGCCGGTCAGGTCGAGCCGGCCGGACTGGGCGTAGAACTCGACCGGGTTGCGCCACAGCACCCGGTCGACGTCGTCGGCGGTGAACCCGGCCAGCAGCATCGCCTCGCCCGTGGCCCGGGTCAGCAGCGGGTCGGACCGGCCCCAGTCGGCGGCCGAGTTGACCAGCATCCGCTCGGTGCCGTACAGCCGCAGCAGCTCCACCATCCGCGGCGGCGACATCTTGGTGTCGGGATAGATGGAGAAGCCCAGCCAGCAGCCGGAGTCCCGGACCAGGCCGGCGGTCACCTCGTTGAGGTGGTCGAGGACCACCCGGCCCGGGTCGATGCCGGACTCGGCGACCACGGCGAGGCTGCGCTCGACGCCCCGGGCCTTGTCCCGGTGCGGGGTGTGCACCATGGCCGGCAGGCCGTGGTCGACGGCCAGGGCGAGCTGGGCGGCGAACGCCTCGTCCTCGGCCGGGGTCATCGAGTCGTACCCGATCTCGCCGACCGCCACCACGCCGTCCTTCTCCAGGTAGCGGGGCAGCAGGTCGAGCACCGGCCGGCAGCGGGGGTCGTTGGCCTCTTTCGGGTTCAGCGCGATGGTGGCGTGGTGCCGGACGCCGAACTGCGAGGCCCGGAACGGCTCCCACCCGATGATCGAGTCGAAGTAGTCGGCGAAGCTGTCCGGGCTGGTGCGCGGCTGGCCCAGCCAGAACGCCGGCTCGACCACCGCCCGGACCCCGGCGGCGGCCATCCGCTCGTAGTCGTCCGTGGTGCGGGAGGTCATGTGGATGTGCGGGTCGAAGATACGCATGGTCACGCCTTCCGGGCGTCGGACGGTACGGCGGGGTCCGCGACCGGGCTCGCGGCGGGGCCTGCGGCAGGACTCCCGGTGGGGCTCGCGGCGGCGGTGAGCCGGTCGAGCAGGGCGGCGGCGTCGGCCGGCACGTCCCGGCCGGCGGCGCGCCGCTCGACGGCGAACCCGCCCAGCATGGCGGCCAGCCCGGCGTCGGCGCGGGCGTCGAGGTCGTGCACCACGGCCAGCGGCACGCCGGTGAAGACGCACTTGAGCACGGCCTGCCGCCAGGCGTCGGCGTCGAGGTGCCGGGAGTACGGGCCGAGAGCGGCGGCGATCAGCCGGGTGTCGTTGGTGCGGATCGCGTCGTGCAGCAGCGGCTCGCACTCCGCGCCGATCGGCAGCAGCGGCAGGCCCCGCAGCACGGCAAGCTTCTCGGCGGCGTCGCCGTGCCGGTAGACGTCGGCGGCGTGGCCGGCGTGGTCGTCGGGCAACGCCGCCAGCAGCAGCGCCCGCGCCGCCTCGTCGGCCGTCCAGCCGGGGGCGTCGGGCAGCGGGCCCCGGCCGCAGCGGCGGGCGGCGGCGGCGAAGAACCGCGGGACCGTCGCCGGTTCGGCCGCGACGCGCTCGATCGCCGCGTCCAGCCACTCCGGGTCCGGTACGCCCCGCAGGGCGGCGCGTAGTCGTTCGGGTGTCATCCCGGTCTCCCTTCCGAGCTGGTGCGGACGGTGCTCAGCCGCCGCCGGGGTGGTCGGACGGTGTGCCGGGCCCGGCGGCGGCACGGCCCGCGACGGCGACGGCGTGTCCGGCGGCCACGGCGCGCTCGGCGGCGGCCCGCAGGAAGTCGAGCGACCGGGCGGCCACCTGCGGGGCGGCGTGCGAGTGCCGGGGCAGCTCCACGGCGACCAGCCCGGCGTAGCCGACCTCGGCGAGCGCGGCGAGCACCGGCGGGAAGTCGATCTCGCCGGTGCCGAACTCCAGGTGCTCGTGCACGCCCCGGCGCATGTCGTCGATCTGCACGTTGACCAGGTGCGCGCCGACGGACCGGACGCAGTCGGGCACGTCGACCGGCTCCAGGCAGCGGCAGTGTCCGATGTCGAGGGTGAGGCCGAACGACGCCGGGCGGCCCAGCGCGTCGTGCAGCCGCCGCCAGTCGGCGATGTCCTCGACGAGCATCCCGGGCTCCGGCTCGAAGCCGAGCCGCACCCCGGCGGCGTCGGCCGCCGCGCAGACGGTGGCGCAGCCGGCCACGAGGCGGTCCCAGGCGACGGCCGGCGCGACGTCGGCGGGGCGCACCCCGGCCCAGAAGGAGACCGCCTCGGCGCCCAGGTCGGCGCCGACGGCGACGGCCCGGCGGAGGAACTCGACGCGGCGGGCCGGGTCGTCGTGCAGCAGGGTCGGCGCGTGCTTGTGCCACGGGTCGAGCAGGAACCGGGCCCCCGTCTCGACCACCACGGCGAGCCCGAGCGCGTCGAGGCGGCGGGCCACGGCGGCCGTGCGGCGGGCCAGGTCGGGGGCGAACGGGTCGAGGTGGTCGTGGTCGAGGGTGAGCGCCACCCCCCGGTAGCCGAGGTCGGCGATGACGGCGAGCGCGTCGTCGAGCCGGTGGTTGGCGAACCCGTTCGTGCCGTAGCCGAACCGCAGCGAGCCGGGTCCGGCCGGGGCGGCGGGGGCGGGTCGGTCGGCGGCGGGGCCGGTCGGCGGGTCGGCGGTCACGTCGGGGACACCTTCCGGGCCAGTAGCCGGCCCAGCGGCGCGGCGGCGGCGACCGCGAGGCCGAGCAGCCCCGCGCCGGCCCGGGCGGTCAGCGCGCCCTGCAACGCGGGCAGCCCGGTGATGCCCGCGCCGACGGCGGCCCGGACCCGGCCGGCCGAACCGTCGGCGAGCACCCGGACCTGCGCCCCGCCGTAGCGGGCGAGGTAGCCGGCGGCGAGGGCCGCCGGGGCGGCGGCGGGCCGGGGGCCCACGGCGGCGGCCGCGACGAGGGCCGTGCCGGCGAGGGTCGCGCCGGGCAGGGCCCGGTCGGTCCCGCCGACCTCGCGGCGGGACAGGGCGGTGACCGTCCAGGTGTGCGCGGCGACGGTGGCCGCCGCCGGCACGGCCCGGGACAGCCGGCCGCCGGTCGCGCCGAGCAGCACGTCCAGCCCTCGGCAGGCCGCCATGACGGCGGGGCCGGCGGCGGTGTTCTTCGCCGCCAGGTCGTACGCCCAGACGGCGGCGGCCAGCGGCACGGCGACGGCGGCGGCGCGCCGGCCGCCCGCCGCGGCGGCCAGGGCCACCCCGGCGGCGGTCAGGCCGGCGGCGACGCCGAGCGCGGCGGGCGGGCTGACCCGGCCGCTGGGGATGGGGCGCTCCGGGCGCTCGACCGCGTCGAGTCCCCGGTCGGCCCAGTCGTTGGCGGCCATCCCGGCCCAGTACAGCAGCACCGACGCGGCGGCCAGGCCGGGCGTACGCCGACCGAGCGCGCCGGCCGCCGCCGCGCCGGCCAGCACGTCGCCCGGCACGGAGAGCCCGGCCGGGGCGCGGACCAGCTCGGCAAGGTCGGCGAGGGTGCTCACGCGGCACCGCCGGCCGGCGGTGTGCCGGCCCCGGCGTGCAGGTCGGCGGCGAACGCGGCCAGCCGGGCCCACTGCTCGCCCAGCGCGTGGCTGGGGGCCCGGTCGGCGGTCGCACCCGCCTCCGGCACGGAGTCGGCGGGGCCGAGCGGGTCCTTGAAGAAGAACGCGAGGTCGGTCAGGGGCCCGTGCCGGCCGGCGGCGTGCGCGGCGGCGGTGATCCGGGCCAGGTCGAGCACGAGCGGGGCGGCCAGCGCGGAGTCGCAGCCGTGCCAGGTGAACTCCAGCCGCATGCCGGTGCCGAGGAAGCCGGCGAAGGTGATCAGATCCCAGGCGGTCTTGAAGTCGCCCAGCTCCTCGACGTAGTCGATGCGGGTGTCGCCCTGCGGGACGTACCCGAGGATCTCGCCGAGGACGCGCTGCTTGCTGGCGACCTTGGCGGCGTTGGCGTCCGGCTGGGCCAGGGTCGCGCCGTCGCCACCGCCGAGCAGGTTCGTGCCGGACCAGGAGCGCACCGCGAGGTGCCGCATCGCGAACATCGGGGCGAGCACCGACTTGAGCAGGGTCTCCCCGGTCTTGCCGTCGTGCCCCGCGTACGGCACGGCGTGCCGGGCGGCCAGCGCCGCGAGGGCCGGCAGCCGGGCCCCGGTCGACGGGGTGAAGTCCACGTAGGGGCAGCCGGCGGTGAACGCCGCGTACGCGTACAGCGAGCTGGGCGGCAGCACCTCCTCGCCGGCGGCGAGCGCGGCGGCCAGGGCGTCGGGGTCGGCGTGCGCGGGGTGCGGGCGGGCGGCCGGCTCGGTGGCCGAGACGTTGACCACCACCACCCGGTCCAGCCCGTGCCGCTCGCGGAACGCGGCGAGGTCGGCGACGACGGCGGCGGCCCGGTCGGCCTGGGTCCCGTCCACCGGGGCGGGGCGCACGTCGTCGTCGACGGCGGCCAGTTCCTCGCCGAGCGCGGCGACCAGTCGGGCCGGGACCACCCCGGCGTCGGCCAGGGACTCGGCCCGCTTGGCCAGCGGGGTGGCGGCCACGTCGTGACCGCCGAACACGAGGTCGGCGAACGAGGGCCACGCGGGGCCCCGCAGCTCGGACAGCTCGGTGACGCAGCCGGTCGGGCCGGTCAACCCGGCCCGCAGGGCGAGCGCCCCGACGATGCTGGTGGTCGCGACCGAGCCGCGCGCCCCCACCAGCCAGACACCCGTACGCATGGTGCTCCTTCCGCCAGTGGCTCCAGCATAGATCAACGTCGATATTATGCGCCCCGCCCGGCCGCCCGGCCCGACTCCCCACGTCCGGCGCCGAAAGCGGCGACAACGGTGCCGGGTGAGTTCGCCGGATCGGGCGGCGGACGAGGCTGGCAGGCAGGGTCGGTCGGCGTCCCGTCCCTGTCTCCCCCGCAGTGCGTGGTGCGTGGTGCTCGGCCCTCCGGCGCGACCGGGGAATCCCGGTCCGGCCGCACCGGAGGTGCCGTCGTGCTGTCGTGCGCGCCGGGCGGATGCCCGCCGTCGCACGCCTTCCGGAGCCGACCCCGTCCCCGCCGCGGGGCGCAACCGCGGCGGGTCCCTCGCCGGCCGGTCCGGAAAGCCTCTGGTCGGGCGATGCGGCACGGGGCCGCACCGCCGTCCGGTCAGGCGGCGACCGCCTCCAACGCCGGCGCCACGTGGGTCCACGTGGAGCCCAGCTCCGCCGAGCGGGTCACCGCGTCCAGCACGAGCTGGACCTGCAACCCGTCGACGAACGACGGCGCGGGGTCGACGCCGGTGGCGATCGCCTCCACGAGATCGCGCGCCTGGTGGGTGAAGCTGTGCTCGTAGCCGATGATGTGGCCCGGCGGCCACCACGCCGACATGTACGGGTGCTCGGCCTCCGTCACCAGGATGCGGGTGAAGCCCTGCTCGGCGGCGGGTCGCGTCGCGTCGTAGAACTCCAGCTCGTTGAGGCGTTCCAGGTCGAAGACCAGGGTGCCCAGCGAACCGTTGATCTCCACCCGCAGCGCGTTCTTACGGCCGGTGGCGAAGCGGCTCGCCTCGTACGTGGCCAGCGCGCCGTCGTCGAGCCGGGCCACGAAGACCGCCGCGTCGTCCACGGTGACCGGTCCCAGGTCCGGGCCCTGCCCGTCGGCCGCGCCGTTGCCGGCGGCCTGCGCGGCCAGGCCGCTGTACTCCGCCGGCAACGGACGCTGCTTGACGAACGTCTCGGTGATCGCACTGACCCCGGTGATCCGCTGGCCCGTGACGTACTGGGTCATGTCGATGATGTGCGCACCGATGTCACCCAGCGCGCCGGAGCCCGCCTTGTCCTTCTGCAACCGCCAGACCAGCGGGAACTGCGGGTCGACGATCCAGTCCTGGAGGTACGCCGCCCGGACGTGGCGGATGGTGCCCAGTCTTCCCTCGGCGACCATCTGACGCATCAGGGTGACCGCCGGGACCCGGCGGTAGGTGAAGCCGCACATGGACCGGACCCCCGCCGCCTGCGCGGCGACCGCCGCGGCGGCCATCTCGCGGGCCTCGGCGACCGTGTTGGCCAGCGGCTTCTCGCAGAGCACGTGCTTGCCGGCGGCCAGCGCGGCCAGCGCGATCTCGGCGTGGCTGTCCCCCGGTGTGCAGATGTCGACCACGTCGATCTCGTCGGACTCGACGAGGCGACGCCAATCCGTGGTGTGCGCCTCCCAGCCGAGCCGGTCGGCGGCCTCGGCCACCTTTCCGGTGTCCCGGCCGCAGACCAGCGCCATCCGCACCTGCGCCGGCAGGTCGTACACCCGGTTCACGGTGCGCCACGCCTGTGAGTGCGCGGCGCCCATGAACGCGTAGCCGACCATACCGACCCGCAGTTGACTGTGGTGAGTGGACAAGGTGGGTCTCCCCCCGTGTGTCAGAACCCGAGCTTGAGGTAGTTGCTCGCGTTCTCCTTGGTGATCGTCTCGGAAGCCAGCACGATCTCCTTGGGCACCTGGAGCTCCACCAGGTCGGACATGCCCTTGCCCTGGCCGATGAGCCGGGCGAGCGAGATCGCGGAGGACGCCATCGACGGGCTGTAGGTGACGGTGGCCTTCAGGACCGTGTTGTCGGCCTGGATGTCCTCCATCGCCTTCTTCGAGCCGGCGCCGCCGACCATGAAGAATTCCTTGCGGTTGGCCTGGTTGACGGCGGCGAGCACCCCGATGCCCTGGTCGTCGTCGTGGTTCCAGATCGCGTCGATCTTCGGCAGCGCCTGGAACAGGCCGGTGGCGGCCTGCTGGCCGGAGTCCGCCGTGAACTCCGCCGGACGCCGGTTGGCCACCTTGAAGCCGCTCGCGGCGAGCGTGTCCGCGAAGCCCTTCGAGCGCTCCTGGGTCAGCTCCAGCGAGTCGATGCCGGGGATCTCGCCGATGATCGGGTTGCTGACGCCCTTGGCCTTGAGCTGGTCGATGATGAAGGTGGCCGCGGCCACCCCCATGCCGTAGTTGTCGCCCTTGATCTGGAGCCGGTAGGCCCGGGCGTCCGGGAAGGCCCGGTCCAGGTTGACCACGGGGATGCCGGCCTTCATGGCCTCCAGGCCGAAGGCGTTGAGCTCCTTGCCGTCGTGCGGCAGCAGCACGATGACGTCCGGCTTCTGGGCGACCAGGGTGGACAGCGCCGCGCGCTGGGCCGCCGCGTCCGCGCCGGCCTCGACCGACGTGAACTTCACGTCGGAGTACGCGCCGGCCTGCGCCTTGGCGTTGTTGGTGATGGCGGCGATCCAGCCGTGGTCGGCGGCCGGGGCGGAGAAGCCGATGGTCACCTGCTTGCCCGGGGTGCTGTTGCCGCCGGCGGCGGCCTCGGCCACCTTGGTCTGCGCCGCCGTGGGCGCCGCCTCGTTGCTGGTGCACGCGGTGAGCAGGGCGCCCGCGCCGAGCGCGGCCCCGCCGAACAGCAGCCGCCGACGGGACAGGTCCCGACTGTGCTGGGTCATGACGACCTCCTGGAAGAGGGTGGTGGGCGGAAGAAGGGTGTGGTGCGCCGAGCCACCGTCGGTGCGACGGTCGCCGGATGTGCTGGGCGGTGTGGTGCCTCGGGTGGTGGTGCGGGTGGATCAGGTGGTGGTGAGGCGGTTGCGGCCGAGGAACTGGGTGAAGCTGCGGAACTGGAACTGCTGGATCAGGACGGCGGCCACGATGATCCCGCCCTTGACCATGTTCTGGGCCTCGGTGGAGAGGCCGTTGATGGCGAAGAGGTTGGTGATGGTGGAGAAGATGATCACCCCGAGCAGGGAGCCGACGATGGTCCCCCGCCCGCCGCTGAGCAGCGTGCCGCCGATGATCGCGGCGGCGATCGCGTCCAGCTCGTAGAGGTTCGCCATCGCTGCCTGGGCGGAGTTGGCCTGCGCGGTCAGCATGATCGCGGCGATGCCGCAGCAGAGGCCGGAGAGCGCGTAGAGCAGCACGGTGTGCCGCCGCACGTTGATGCCGGCGAGCCGGGCCGCCTCCGGGTTGCCGCCGACGGCGACGGTGCGCCGGCCGAACGTCGTCCGGTTGAGCAGCACCCAGCCGGCGACCACCACGGCGGCGAGGATGTAGACCAGCAGGGGGATGCCGAGCGGGCTGGTGCTGGCGATCCCGTTGATCACACTGTTGCCCGACACCTGGGTCTGCTTGTCGGAGATCTCCGCGGCCAGGCCCCGGGCGGCCACCATCATGGCCAGGGTGGCGATGAACGGCACCAGCTTCCCGTACGAGACGAGCAGGCCGTTGACCAGGCCGACGCCCAGCCCGACGGCGAGCGCCGTGAAGATCATGCCGCCCGCGCCGTAGCTCTGGGTGGCCAGCGTGGTGGCCCACACCCCGGCCAACGCCACGATCGCGCCGACCGACAGGTCGATCCCGCCGCCGATGATCACGAACGTCATGCCGACGGTGACCACGCCGACCACGGACGCGAGCTTGAGGATGGTGAGGATGTTGTCCCACACCCAGCTCGAGTTGCCGTACAGGTCGGGGCGGGTGGCGATGCCGATCACGACCAGCACGACGAGGACGCCGATCAGGCCGAGGTTGCGCCGGGCGCCCTCGCCGCTGTCGCCGCGCCAGAAGGAGAGCCGGCCGGCGGCCGGGGCGGCCCCGTGATGACCGGGGCTCTTGGCGGCCGCCGCCGTCGCGGCGGGGTCCACGGGCGGGGACTGGGCCGGCAGCTCCGCCGGCCGCTCCGGTGTGGCGGTGGGTGTGCTATCGGTCATGCTGGTGCGCCTTCCATCAGCGACCCCGCCATGACGAGGTCGAGCACCGTGTCTTCGTCCAGTTCACCGGCGGGCGCCTCGCGCACCATCCGGCCCTCGCGCATCACCAGCACCCGATCGGCCAGGCCGAGCACCTCGGGCACCTCGCTGGAGACCAGCAGCACCCCGACGCCCTGGGCGGCCAGCCCCCGGATCACCTGGTACAGCTCCGCCCGGGCGCCGACGTCGACGCCGCGGGTGGGCTCGTCGAGCAGCAGCAGCTTCGTGCCGCCGAGCAGCCAGCGCCCGACCACGACCTTCTGCTGGTTGCCGCCGGAGAGGGTGCGCACCGGCCGGCGCACGTCGCGGGGACGCAGCTCCAGGGAGTCGGCGACCCCCTCCGCCTCGGCCCGCTCCCGCCCGGCGTCGGTGAAGCCGAGGCGGGCGAACCGGCCGAACGTGGCCAGCGTGACGTTGCGGAAGATCGGCTCGCCGAGCAGCAGCGCCTGACTCTTGCGCTCCTCGGGGGCCATCCCCATGCCGGCCCGTACCGCCGCGCCGACGCTGCCCGGGCGCAGCGCGCGCCCGCCCATCCGGACCGCGCCGGCGTCCGCGCGGCGGGCGCCGTAGATGGTCTCCAGCAGCTCGGAACGGCCGGAGCCGACCAGCCCCGCGATGCCGACGATCTCGCCGGCCCGCACGCGCAGCGACACGTCGGCGAACTCCCCGGCCCGGGTCAGCCCGTCGACCTGGAGCAGCTCCGCGCCGGCACCGGTGTCGGCGGGACGGTCCGGGAAGACGTACTCGATGTTGCGGCCGGTCATCTTCGCGACCAGCTCGCTGGTCGGGGTGTCGCGCGCCGGCAGGTTCGCCGCCGTGGTCCGGCCGTCCTTGAGTACGGTGACCCGGTCGCCGATCTCGCGGATCTCCTCCATGCGGTGGGAGATGTAGATGACGGCGATGCCCTGCGCGGTCAGCTCACGGATGATCCGGAACAGGTTGCCCACCTCGTCGTGGGCCAGCACCGCGCTCGGCTCGTCCATGATGATCAGTCGGGCCTCGTGGGAGAGCGCCCGGGCCATGCTGACGATCTGCTTGCCGGCCGCCGGCAGCGCCCGCACCATCCGGCCCGGCGGGATCTCGCCGTGGCCGAGCCGGCCCAGGATCTCCCGGGTCCGGCGGGCCATGTGGCCGCGGCGGACGAAACCGCCCCGGCGCGGCTCGTGGCCGAGGAACGCGTTCTCGGCGACCGACAGGTCGTCGACCAGGTCGAGTTCCTGGTAGATCGTGGCGATGCCGGCGCGCATGGCGGCCTGCGGGTTGGCGAACTCGACCGGCTGGCCCCGCCACTGCACCTCGCCCGAGTCGGGGCGGTGCACCCCGGCGAGGACCTTGATCAGGGTGGACTTGCCGGCGCCGTTCTGGCCGAGCAGGCAGTGCACCTCGCCGGCCCGCACCTCGAGCTGCACCCCGCCCAGCGCCCGTACGCCGGGGAAGGTCTTCACCACGTCGGTCAGCCGCAGCACCACCTCACCGGCCACGGTGTCGGCGGGGGCCTCGACCAGCGGGGCCGCGTTGTCGTCCTTGCTCATGACGCCTCCCCGAAGGCCACATCGCTGGCGAGCACGGCGGCGCCGGCCACCCCGGCGCGCGCGCCCAGCTCGGACAGGACGACCGGCAGGTTGCCGGTGGCCAGCGGCAGCGACCGGCGGTAGACCACGCTGCGGATCTCGGCGAGCAGGATGTGGCCCAGCCTGGCCAGCCCACCGCCGATCACGATCATCGACGGGTTGGTGAAGCTGACCAGCCCGGCCAGCACGCCGCCGACCCGCCGGCCGCCGTCGCGGATGAGCTGGATGCAGACCACGTCGCCCTCGATGGCGCCCTCGGCGACGTCCTCCGCCGTGACGGTGCCCCGGGTGGACAGTCGCTCGGCCAGGGCCGGCGAGGAGCCGTTGCGCGCGGCGGCGTTCGCGTCGCGGGCCAGGGCGGCCCCGCTGAACAGCGCCTCCAGGCAGCCGGCGTTGCCGCAGGAGCACGTCGGCCCGTGCGTGTCGACCTGGATGTGGCCGATGTCCCCGGCGCAGCCGTCGGTGCCCCGGTAGACCTCGCCGCTGAGGTAGATCCCGCACCCGATACCGGTGCCGATCTTGACGAACAGGAAGTCGTCCACCGAGTGGGCGACGCCGCCGTGCCGCTCGCCGATCGCCATGATGTTGACGTCGTTGTCGACCACCGCGGGGCAGCCGTGCTCGCGGGTCAACAGCTCGCGGACGGGGAAGCGGTCCCAGCCGGGCATGATCGGCGGCGAGACCGGCACCCCGTCGCGGAAGCTCACGGGCCCGGGGACGCCGATGCCCACGGCGTGCAGCCGCTCGTACGCCCCGTCGACCCGGAACTTGTGCAGCAGCTCGTTCACCCGCTGGAGGGTCACCTTCGGACCGTTGCGGATGTCGGCCGGCTCCGCGTACGCGGCGACCGGCTCCAGCCGCCCGTTGACCACCTCGACGTCGATCGAGCTCGCGCCGAGGTCGACCGCCGCGAAGCGCAGCTGCGGGTTGAGCTCGACCAGGGTCGACCGGCGCCCGCCCCGCGACGCCGCGAGGCCGGCCTCGGCGACGTAGCCGAGGTCCACCAGCCGCTCCAGCTCGGCGAGCAGCCGGGGACGCGGCATCTCCAGCCGGTCGCCCAGCTCCGCCCGGGAGACAGCTCCCTCGTCGCGGAGCAATCGCAACAGCCGCAGGTGCAGGGGCTCCACCGTTCGCACCGGCAACTCACCTCCGCATCGGAGTCGTTCACATCGACGAAATCGCGACGTGTTGTGTGCGACACAGTAGAAGCGTTCTGCGGCTGCTGTCCAGAGCTTCAGCCGATCTGACCACAACTTTCGTCCGTTCGAACAAAAGCAAGTAGTTGATCTGGGAAAGGTGCGGACGAAACCGTCAGCCGGCCACCGACCCGCCGCCAAAGGGACACGGTCCGCCAGCCGCTACCTCACCGTGGGTGAACACGGGCGCGGCGAGGGGGCCGCGCCGGGGCCTCACGCTGCGTGTCGACCTGCCCGCTCCGCCAGAGACTCACTGTCCCCTTTGCTCTGCACCCACCCGCGCAACACTGGCCTGAGCAGCGCATCTGCGGCGTCCGTCCGGGCCGGGCCTGCCGACCCCGGACAGCGCTGCGTGACCCGCTGCGTCCGTGGGTGCAGAGCAAAGGGCCGAGGACGGGTGGTGGGGGTCGGGCTGGCGGTAGCGCTGCGTCACGCGCCGAACGAGCGTCGCCGACCTCGTCGGCGGGGCCCTAGAGGTCGGTGGGGGCCGTGGCGGCGCGGGCGGCGGCGACCAGGCGGTCGGTCTCGGCGACCACCGCCTCGTCGTCGGCGGGGGTGCCCGGGTCGTAGCGGACCGTCCAGGTCAGACCGTCCGCCCCGGGCACGCGGCGGGCGGCGATCCGGCCGGCGCCGCCGGGCACCGGGTGGTGCTGGGTGTACGCCACCGAGCGGGTCACCCGCGCCCGCACCTGGTGCGGCAGCTCACCCGGTTCGAGCAGCAGGTACGTCTCGGCGGGGCCGTCGGCCACCAGCACGTACCCGGCGCGTTCGGCGAGCCGCTCGGCCGGGGTGACGGTCAGCTCCCGTCCCGACCAGACGGCCTTGAGGACGTCGTGCCAGCCCAGCCGGGCGTCCCGCCCCGGCAGCCAGAGCCCCAGGTTGGTGGCGACCAGCACGCCGGCACCCGGACCGCCGGCCTCGCCTGCGGCGGCCCAGGCCAGCACCCGCTCGGCGTCGGCCAGCGGCGGGCGGGCCGCCGCCGGCAGCTTCGGCTTTCGACTGAACAGCCCCATCACAGCCCTCCCGCGGCCTGCTCGCGCAGCGCCCGTGCGTGCTGCTCCAGCGACAGCAGCTCCCCGAAGAGCGCGAAGTACTCGTCCTTGTTGCTGACCGGGTTGATCCGCTGGATCTTCGACTTGAGGTCCCGGATCCGGCCGGTCACCGAGCCCCACTGCAGCCGGGCGATGGTCACCGAGACGTACCGGGGGTCGGGCTCCCCGTCGATGCGCAGCGGCTCCACGGCCAGCTCGCCCACCAGGGCCTGGGCGGCGAGGTCGGCGCAGGCGTCGCGGACCGCCTCGACCCAGACCGCGCCCTGCGTGGCGGCGGCGGCCCCGCCGGCCGCCGCGATCGCCTCCCGCACAGCCACGTGCACCGGGTGCTGGTATTCCGCCGCCTCGACCGCGTCGAACATCGGCCCGGCCAGCACCGGCTCCTGGAGGGCGAGCTTCAGCGCCTCCCGCTCGACCAGCGACATCGGGCTGTCCGCGCCGGGCGCGGGCCGGGCGGCGCGCGCCGGTGCCGCCGCCACGCCCCCGGCGGGCTGGCCGGAGGCGGCGGCGAGCACGGCCCGCTGCACCGGCTCGATCTCCATGCCGAGGTCACCGGCGAGCTTGCGGACGTACTCGGGGCGTTTCTCCCGGTCCTTGATCTTCGCGACGATCGGCGCGGCCCGGCGCATCGCCTCCACCCGGCCGTCGACGGTGTCCAGGTCGTACCGGTTGATGACGTGGCGCAGCGCGAAGTCGACAAGCGGCTCGCGGCGGGCGACCAGGTCGCGCACCGCCAGGTCGCCCTTTGCCAGGCGCAGGTCGCACGGGTCCATGTTGTCGGGGCTGACCGCGATGAAGGTGCGACCGACGAAGCGCTGGTCGTCGTCGAACGCGCGCAGCGCCGCCTTCTGCCCGGCGGCGTCGCCGTCGAAGGTGAAGATGATCTCGCCGGCCACGTCGTCGGTGTCCAGCAGCAGCCGGCGCAGCACCGAGATGTGGTCCGCGCCGAACGCGGTGCCGCAGGTCGCCACCGCCGTCGGGACGTCGGCCAGGTGGCAGGCCATCACGTCGGTGTAGCCCTCGACGACGACCACCTTGCCCTGCTTGGCGATCTCCCGCTTGGCCTGGTCGATGCCGTAGAGGACGTGCGACTTCTTGTAGATCGGCGTCTCGGGGGTGTTCAGGTATTTCGGGCCGTCGTCGTCGTCGAACAGCTTGCGGGCGCCGAAGCCGATCGGGTCGCCCGTGATGTCCCGGATCGGCCACATCAGCCGGCGGCGGAACCGGTCGATCAGGGTGCCGGAGCGCGACGGGCGGGACAGCCCGGCCGTGACCAGCTCGTCGTGGGTGAAGCCCTGCTGACGCAGGTGCTTGGTGAGCAGGTCCCAGGCGTCCGGGGCGAAGCCGCAGGCGTAGCGCTGGGCGGCGGCCCGGTCGAAGCCCCGCTGGGCGAGGAACTCCCGGGCCGGGCGGGCGCCGGCCGTGCCGAGCTGCGCCTGGTAGAACTCGACGGCGGCGGCGTGCGCGGCCACCAGGCGCTGCCGCTGCCCCTGCTGGGGGCGGGCGGCGCGCGGGGCGGCCTGGTCGTTCTCGACGTACCGCAGCTGGATGCCGGCGCGGGCGGCGAGCCGCTCGACGGACTCGACGAAACTGAGGTGGTCGGCGTCCATCAGGAACTTGATCGCGTCGCCGCCGGCCCCGCAGCCGAAGCAGTACCAGACGTTGCGGGCGGGCGAGACGTTGAACGAGGGGCTCTTCTCGTCGTGGAACGGGCACAGCCCCTTGAGGTTGCCGCCGCCGGCCGACCGGAGCGTCACCGTGTCCGAGATGACCTCGGCGATCGAGGTGCGCTCCCGGACCAGCGCGATGTCCTCGTCGCGGATCCGCCCAGCCATTCGCCACCCCCTCGGCCCTACATCCTGCCCTGCCGGGGTGACCCACGCGGCGTCGGGGGGACGGCGGGCGGAGGCGTCCCCCCGACGTCCCGATCACCGCGTCAGGCGGGCGTGGTGGCCTCGTCCGCCTCGACCTGCCGGTTCCAGTCGGGCTTCGTCGAGCGCCATCCCTCGTCGTCCATGCCCCGCCGCCAGTAGCCGGAGATCGACAGCCACTCCCGGGGCACGCCGCGCTCGACGCGCAGCAGCCGGCGCAGCTCGCGGACGAAGGTCGCCTCGCCGTGCACGAACGCGTGCACCGTGCCGGGCGGGAAGTCCAGCGCCCGCACCGCCGCCACCAGCGCCTCGCCGACCGGCCGGTCGCCCCGGTGCAGCCAGGTCAGCTCGACGTCGCCCTTGCTGGGCAGCGGCTGCTCCTCGGCGGCGTCGGCCACCTCCAGGTAGACCCGCGCCGGGGCGCCCGCCGGGAGCCGTTCCAGGGCGGCGGCGATCGCCGGCAGCGCGCTCTCGTCGCCCACCAGCAGGTGCCAGTCGGCGTCCGGGCTCGGCGCGTACGCCCCGCCGGGGCCGACGAACCGCACCGGGTCGCCGGGGCGCAGCCGGGCCGCCCAGGGGCCGGCCACCCCCTCGTCGCCGTGGTGCACCACGTCGATGGTCAGCTCGCCGGCCGCCGCGTCGAAGGATCGCACCGTGTACGCGCGCAGCCGCGGCCACTGCTCGGCGGGCAGGCGGCGGATCGCCGCGAGGTCGACCGGCTCCGGATAGGTCACCCCGTCCGGCGGGAAGACCAGCTTCACGTAGTGGTCGGTGTGCTCGCCCACCGGGAGGCCGGTCAGCTCCTCCCCGCCGAGCACCAGCCGGATCACGTGCGGGGTGGGCCGCCAGGTCCGCAGGACCCGGGCGGTGGTGACCTTCTTCGGGCGCTCCGTCATGCGCTTAGGCTAGCCTAAGTCCGCTCGGGTGCCCACCGGCCGTCCGCCGCCGCCCGCCGGCCCGTTCGCGCCCTGGCCTCGGCGTTCAGTCGGCCCGCAGCCGCTCGTGCCAGGCGACGGCGGCCGGGTCGGTGAGCGAGGCGACCTGGTCGATCACCACGCGCAGCCGGGCGGCGTCGTCCGGGGCGTCCCGCCACAGCGGGGCGAAGACCGGGTCCAGCACCTCGGGGGCCCGTCGGGTCAGGGCGGAGACCAGCTCGGCGAGGATCTGCCGCTGCCGCTCGTACCGGCACCGCGCGCCGGGGCGGCGCATCACGTAGCGCAGCGCCAGCCCCTTGAGCAGCGCGCACTCGGCGCGGACCCGGCGCGGCACCACCAGGTCGGCCGCGTACCGACGCAGCGGGCCGGGCCCGCAGCGCTCCCGGGTGGCGGCCACCGCGGTCGAGACGAACCGGCCGGTGAGCACGCTGGTGGTCGCCTTCAGCGCGGCCTGGGCCCGGTGGCTGCCGTCGTAGCCGGCGAGCGGGGCGAGCACCGGGTCGGCGAGCAGCTCGACCAGCACGACGCCCAGGTCCGCCGGGGACTCCCCGGAGTAGGTGGCGGCCACGTCGGCGCAGAGCGCGGCCCGCTCGTCGGGGTCGGCCAGCAGCGGGCCGAGGCCCACGTACCCGCCGTGGACGCCGTCCTCGACGTCGTGCACCGAGTACGCCACGTCGTCGGCCCAGTCCATCACCTGAGCCTCCAGGCAGCGCCGCCCCTCGGCCGGGGCACCGGCGCGCAGCCAGTCGAAGACCGGCCGGTCGTCGGCGTACACCCCGAACTTGCCGCCCGCCGGCCGGCGCGGCCACGGGTACTTCGCGGTGGCGTCGAGCGACGCCCGGGTCAGGTTGAGCCCGGCGGACCCGCCGCCCGGGGCGAGCACCTTGGCCTCCAGCCGGGTGAGCACCCGCAGCGTCTGCGCGTTGCCCTCGAAGCCGCCGCACGACGCGGCGAGCTGGTTCAGGGCGGCCTCGCCGTTGTGCCCGAACGGCGGGTGACCGAGGTCGTGGGCCAGCCCGGCGGTGTCCACCACGTCGGGGTCGCAGCCCAGCCGGGCCCCCATCTCCCGGGCGATCTGCGCCACCTCCAGCGAGTGGGTCAGCCGGGTACGCAGGAAGTCGTCGGTGCCGGCGGTGTGCACCTGGGTCTTCGCGGCGAGCCGGCGGAACGCGGCCGAGTGCAGCACCCGCGCCCGGTCCCGCTCGTACGGCGAGCGGCCCGCGCCGGTGTCCTTGGCCGGCTCGTCGACCCAGCGCGCGCCGGCGGAGTGCTGGTCGCTCACCCGCGCACCGGCTATCCCCGCTGCCGCAGCACGCAGAACTCGTTGCCCTCGGGGTCGGCGAGCACCGTCCGGTCGGCGTCGCCCTGGCCGACGTCGACGTGCCGGGCGCCCATGTCGACCAGCCGCTCGACCTCGGCCTCCTGGTCGGCCGGGCGTAGGTCGAGGTGGAGGCGGTTGCGGCCCTGCTTGTCGCCGGAGACCGGCAGGAAGACGATGCCGGGGAGCCGGTCGGCGGACTGCCGGATCTCCACCTCGCCGGGCCGCTCGGCCACCACCCGGTAGCCCAGCGCCTCGGCCCACCAGCGGGCGAGCCGGGCCGGATCCCGCGCGACCACGGTGAGACTCTCCCAGACGCTGGTCATGCGGTTCCACCCTCCACCGGCGATACGACATCCTTCGCGAGAGCCCCCAGGCTACGCCTGACGGCTGCCGACGGCGCGGCGACGACTCCCCGCGCGACGAGTCCCCGCCCGGCGGCGCGCAACAGCCGATCAGTCGAGAGTTGTCGGCTAATCGCCGACCGTGACGGGTCGCGGTCCACCATGGCGACCGGTAGCGTTCCCAGAGCAGAACGTTACCGATGATCCGCACACCTGAATCAGATCCGAACCAGATGAATCGGACGACGGGAAGTGACGCTCGTGGACGCTGACACGGTGCTGGAAACGGAACTACGGGGGCTGCGCCAGCGCCGGCCGGAGGTCGCCGGGGGCGTGCTCGCCGGCACCGACGGCCTGCTCATCTCCAGCGACCTGCCGACCACCGACGCCACCCACCTGGCGGCGCTGGCCGCGGCCAGCTTCGGCCTCGGCCACCGGGTCGCCGACACGGTCCGGCACGGCGAGTTCCAGGAGTCGGTCGTTTTCACCGCCCGGGGCTGCGTGGTGACCTACCCGGCCGGCCGGCACGCGCTGCTGACCCTGGTCACCGGGGCCCGCACCGACCTGGAGACCCTGCACCGGGAGGCCCGGGAGGTGGCCGCCCGCACGGGCTCGGCCTTCGACCAGGAGCGCAGCGCGCCCGTCAGCATGCCCGCGCCCGACCCGCGCGCGCCGCTGGCCATGCGGACCCCGATGGCGACCCTGCCGGGGCGCACCCCGAACGCGTCCCGCGCCACCGGCTGGCGGCGTCCGCCGATCTGAGCCCGCCGGCCCCGGTGGGTGATGCGTGCGGCTTCCCCACCGGGGCCGGCGCCGGACGCGGCGTCCGCCGGCCCGCCGTGCGGCCGGGCCCCGCCGTGCCGGCGGTGCGATGGCTCCGTCGCTCAGCGGCTGTCGGAGCCGACCGTCTCGACCGCCGCGCGGCCGGCCTCCAGCCGGGCCACCGGCACCCGGAACGGCGAGCAGGAGACATAGTCCAGGCCGACGGAGTGGAAGAAGTGGACGGACTCCGGGTCGCCACCGTGCTCGCCGCAGACGCCGAGCTTCAGCTCCGGCCGCGCCGCCCGGCCCTCCTCGGCGGCGATCCGCACCAGCCGGCCCACGCCGTCGCGGTCGATCGACTCGAACGGCGAGATGCCGAAGATGCCCAGCTCCAGGTAGCGCCAGAAGAAGGCCCCCTCCACGTCGTCGCGGGAGAAGCCCCAGCCCATCTGGGTCAGGTCGTTGGTGCCGAAGGAGAAGAACTGCGCCGCCTCGGCGATCTGGCCGGCGGTCAGCGCCGCCCGGGGCACCTCGATCATCGTGCCGATCAGCACCTCGACGCCGCTGTCCCCGACCACCTCGGCGATGATCTTCTCGGCCTCGGCGCGCACCGTCTCCAGCTCCTGGACCGCCCCGACCAGCGGGACCATGATCTCCGGGCAGGCCGACCCGCCCTCGCGCTTGACCCGCACGGCGGCCTCGGCGATCGCCCGCACCTGCATGGCGAACAGGCCGGGGATGACCAGGCCGAGCCGCACGCCGCGCAGGCCCAGCATCGGGTTCTCCTCGTGCATCCGCCGGACGGCGGCGAGCAGCGCCTCCTCCTTGGCCACGTCCTCGCCGCGTTCCTGGGCGACGGCGACGTCGACCGCGAGCTGCTCCAGCGGGGGCAGGAACTCGTGCAGCGGCGGGTCGATCAGCCGCACCGTGACCGGCAGGCCGTCCATCTCGCGGAAGATCTCCACGAAGTCGTCGCGCTGCAACGGCAGCAGCGCGGCGAGGGCGTCGGAGCGCTCGGTGTCGGTGCGGGTCAGGATCAGCCGTTCGACCAGCTCACGCCGGTCGCCGAGGAACATGTGCTCGGTGCGGCACAGGCCGATGCCCTGCGCGCCGAAGCGCCGGGCCCGGGCGGCGTCCTCGCCCGTGTCGGCGTTCGCGCGTACCGCCAGCCGCCGGGCCGCGTCGGCGTGGGTCATGATCCGGTGTACGGCCCTGACCAGCGCGTCGTCGGCCTCGTCGGGGTCGAGCGTGCCCTCGAAGTAGCGCACCACCTCCGACGGCATGACCGGCACCTCGCCGAGGTAGACCTTGCCGGTGGTGCCGTCGATCGAGACGACGTCGCCCTCGTTCACGGTCTGTCCGGCGACGCTGAACCGCTTCGCCGGCACGTTGACGTCGATCTCGTCGGCGCCGGACACGCAGGTCTTGCCCATGCCCCGGGCGACCACGGCGGCGTGGCTGGTCTTGCCGCCGCGCGAGGTGAGGATGCCCTTCGCGGCGATCATGCCGTTGAGGTCGTCGGGGTTGGTCTCCCGGCGGACGAGGATGACCGCCTCGCCCTCGGCGGCCAGCTCGACGGCGCGGGCCGAGGTGAAGACCACCTTGCCGGACGCCGCGCCCGGCGACGCCCCGACGCCCTTGGCGACCGGCTCGAAGTCGTGGTCGAGCTGGAACCGGGGGAACATCAGCTGGGCGAGCTGCGCGCCGTTGACCCGGTGCAGCGCCTCGTCGAGGTCGATCAGGCCCTCGTCGACGAGCTGGCCGGCGATGACGAACGCCGCCGCGGCGGTGCGCTTGCCGACCCGGGTCTGGAGCATCCAGAGCTTGCCGCGTTCGATGGTGAACTCGATGTCGCACAGGTCCCGGTAGTGCCCCTCCAGCCGGGCCATGATGGCGAGCAGCTCGTCGTAGGACCGCTTGTCGAGGCGCTCCAGGTCCTGCAGCGGCACGGTGTTGCGGATGCCGGCGACGACGTCCTCGCCCTGGGCGTTGGCCAGGTAGTCGCCGTAGATGCCCTGTGCGCCGCTGGCGGGGTCGCGGGTGAAGGCGACGCCGGTGCCGGAGTCGGGGCCGAGGTTGCCGAAGACCATGGCCACCACGTTGACGGCGGTGCCGAGGTCGGCGGGGATGCGCTCCTGCCGGCGGTAGAGCACCGCGCGCTCGGCGTTCCACGACTCGAAGACCGCGCGGATGGCCAGGTCGAGCTGCTCGCGGGGCTCCTGCGGGAAGTCGCGCCCGGTGTGCTTGAGGAAGATCTTCTTGTACGCGTCGACCAGCCCCCGCAGGTCGTCGGCGTCCAGGTCGAGGTCGCTGGTGGTGCCCCGGGCGCGCTTGGCCTCGTCGAGCGCGTGTTCGAACTCCTCGCCCGGCACCTCGCAGACGGTCTTGCCGAACATCTGGATCAGCCGGCGGTAGGAGTCCCAGGCGAACCGCTCGTTGCCGCCCGCCTGGGCGGCGAGCCCGACGACGCTGCGGTCGTTGAGGCCGACGTTGAGGACGGTCTCCATCATGCCCGGCATGGAGAACTTCGCCCCGGAGCGTACGGAGACCAGCAGCGGGTCGTGCGCGTCGCCGAGGCGGCGGCCCATCCCCCGCTCCAGCGACTCCAGGTGCGCCTCGATCTGGCCGGCGAGCCCGTCCGGCTCCCGTCCGGTGGCGAGGTACGCCTTGCAGGCCTCGGTGGTGATGGTGAAGCCGGGCGGCACCGGCAGGCCGAGATTCGTCATCTCGGCGAGGTTCGCCCCCTTGCCGCCGAGCAGGTCCTTGAGCTCCTTGTTGCCCTCGGCGAAGTCGTAGACGTACTTGTGATCGACCGTCTCTTGCGCTGCCACCAGAGCCTCCCACGCGCGCCGGACTGACACTTAACGAAGGTTCAGTTTGCTGATACCCCAGGGCTGACCACCGCTAATCCGGTGCCGTCGCCGATCGGTGGGCGAAGGCTAAGCGAACATCGCATGACCTGGGACTACTTGGTGACAATCGGCACAGCCATCACGACTATCCGCGTCCGTACCGGTTTTTGGGAACGTTTCCACGAGCACGATCACGCATTTCTCGGCTCCCCTCGTACTCTTGACCGCACCGGTTCTGCCGAACTTCACCTTTGCCATATCCCTCGCAAATACACCCCCCCGGAGTCCGCACCGTGCCGCCCACCGCGCCCCGCCCCGCCGAGCCCGGCCGCAGACCGCTCGACCCGACCGGACCGGCCGTCGACCCGACCGCGCCCGAGCCGGCCGCCGCCGACCTGGCCCACGCCGCCGCCCGCGCCGCCGTCGACCGGCTCGCGCCACCGGCCCCCGTCCGGCTGGGCGACGTGGTCCCCGCCCCGGAACGGGTCGAGCCCGACCCGGCCGCCGACTTCACGCTCCCCGCCGACGCGGCCGTCCGGGTCAGCCCCGACCCGGCCGCCCGGGACGTCGCCGAGCAGCTCGCGGCCCTGCTGCGGCCGGCCACCGGCTACCCGCTCCCGGTGACCGACGCCACGCCGCCCGCCGAGGGCCTGACCCTCCAGCTCTCCGGCACGCCCGGCGACGCGCCCGGCCCGGTCGCCGCCGGCGCCGGCCCCGACCCGGTCGCCGCGCTCGGCGCGGAGGGCTACCGGCTCGACGTGACCCCCGACGCGGTACGCATCACCGCCGCCACCCCCGCCGGCCTCCTGCACGGCGTGCAGACCCTGCGCCAGCTCCTGCCGCCCGCCGTCGAGAGCCCCACCCCGGTGGCCGCCCGCTGGGCGGTGCCCGGCGGGGTCATCGTCGACCGGCCCCGGTTCGCCTACCGGGGCGCGATGCTCGACGTGGCGCGGCACTTCTTCGGCGTCGCCGACGTGCTGCGGGTGATCGACCACCTGGCCCGCTACAAGCTCAACCACCTGCACCTGCACCTCACCGACGACCAGGGCTGGCGGATCGCGGTCGACGGCTGGCCGAGGCTGACCGCCGTCGGCGGGGCGACCCAGGTGGGCGGCGGCCCCGGCGGGGCGTACACCCGGGCCGACTACCGGCGCATCGTCTCCTACGCCGCCCGCCGGCACGTCACCGTCGTCCCGGAGATCGACCTGCCCGGCCACACCAACGCGGCGCTGACCGCGTACCCGCAGCTCGCGCCGGACGGGGTCGCGCCGCCGCCGTACACGGGCACCGAGGTCGGCTTCAGCTACCTCGACCCGGGCGACGAGCGCACGTACGCCTTCGTCGCCGACGTGCTCGGCGAGGTCGCCGCGCTCACCCCCGGGCCGTGGCTGCACATCGGCGGGGACGAGGCGTTCAAGGTCCCGGCCGACGCGTACGCCCGCTTCGTCGCGCGGACGCAGGGCATCGTCGCCGCCACCGGCAAGACCGTGGTCGGCTGGCACCAGATCGCCCCGGCCGGGCACGCCGACGGTCGGGTGCTGCAGTGGTGGGGCACCGGGGGCGACGACCCCGGGACGGCCGAGGCGGTGCGGCGCGGCGCGCGGGTGATCCTCTCCCCCGGCAACCACGCATACCTGGACATGAAGTACGCCCCGGACACCCCGATCGGGCACGACTGGGCGGGCCTCATCGACGTGGAACGGGCGTACGACTGGGATCCGGGCACGCACCTGGGCGGCGTGCCCGCCGAGGCGGTGCTGGGCGTGGAGGCCCCGCTCTGGACCGAGTCGGTGACCTCGCTGGCCGAGATCGAGTTCATGCTGCTGCCCCGGCTGCCCGCCCTCGCCGAGCTGGGCTGGTCGCCCCGCCGGACGCACGACTGGGCGTCCTTCCGCCGTCGCCTCGCCGGGCACGGCCCCCGCTGGCACACCGCCGGCATCACGTTCCACCCCGCCCCGGAGATCCCCTGGCCGAGCACGGTCCCCACCGGGCTCCCCACCCCTCGCCCGGCACCGCAGCCGACCGCACCCACGGCCGACCTGCCCTGACTCCGGCCGACCGCCCCGACCCGGGCGGGCCTCGGCGGTTCGTGGCCGGCTGGGGTGGAACCGCCTCGGCGCGTCGTGTCGCCGAGGCGGCCACCCACCCGGGCGGGCCGCGACCCGAGGGATGCCCGGTTTGCGCCGTGGCGTCCCGTGGCCCGGGTCACCCCGACGGCGGAATCGGCGTGGGGGTGGGGGCGTTGTATCTGGCATGCGACCGGGGCTCTGCCGCCCGGTCGGCCCCCGAACCGCCCCACCCCCGCCCCGCACGCCGGGACGCCGGGGCCGGGAACCCCGGAATGCCGATGGGGCCGGGGTCGTTACACCCTCCGGACGCCCGAGCAGGCCCCCGCCGCCGGGTCGTCCTTCCCCCGGACTTTTCTTCGCGGTGCCGCCGCGCGTATCCCCCTTTCGCGGTGCCGTCTCCCCCGAGCAGAGGAGCACGCTGACATGCGTACCGATCTGATTCGTCGTACCGCTCTGACCGTTGCTGGTATCGCCGCCACCGCTGGTGGGATCGCCGGCCCCGCGCTGGCCGCGCAGGCCACCCCCGCCGAGCGGGCCGCCACCGTGCAGGCCGAGCGCCGCCCGGCCGGCGAGCGCCAGCTCGACGTGCGCTACGAGGCGCAGCCCAACTTCTACTACTGCGGCCCGGCCGCGGCGCGCAACGCGCTGAGCGTGCAGGGCAAGAACATCGACGTGGACACCATGGCCAAGGAGATGGGCACCACCGAGGCCGGCACCAACTCCATCAACGACATCACCCCCGTGCTGAACAAGGAGACCGGCCGCAAGGCGTACCACAGCACGGAGATGCCGGCCGACAAGGTCGACGGTAAGCGCATCGACAAGCTGCGCGCCGACGTCGTCCGCGCGGTCGACGACGGCCGGGCCGTGGTGGCCAACATCGCCGGCACCGCCACCGACACCGACGGCGTCAGCCACTCCTTCGAGGGCGGCCACTACATCAGCGTCGTCGGCTACGACGACGGCGGGAAGACCGTGACGATCGCCGACTCGGCCAACCCGGACCAGGCCAGCTACCGCATCGACGTCGACGCCCTGGCGCACTGGATCGCCAGCCGCGGCTACGCCTCCTGACGCCACACGAAGGGCCCGACCCCGGCAGGGGTCGGGCCCTTCGGCGTGAGTAAGGAAGGGCCCCTTGTTAACGCTTTCTGTTGTACAAGGGGCCCCTGCAAACCGTCAGCCGCCGGAGTCGGCCAGCTCGGCGCCCTCCGGCACGGTGTCGTCGTCCCGGCTGGCCAGCCAGCCGTCGGGCAGGAAGACCTTGCCGGGCGAGTTCGTCCGGCCACGCGGCTGACCCAGCGTCGCCACCGGGAACGGCTCGGCCGGGTCGAGCTTGCCGAGCAGGTCGTCGAGCTGGGCCAGGCTCTCGATCATCGCCAGGGAGCGGCGCAGCTCGCTGCCGACCGGGAAGCCCTTGAGATACCAGGCCACGTGCTTGCGGAAGTCCGTGCAGCCGTCCCGCTCGCCCCGGGCCGGGTTGCGCGCGCCCGCCGTGAACTGGTCGACCAGCAGCTCGGCGTGCCGGCGCATGGTCGCCGCCACCTCGCCGAGGGTGGGCAGCCGCCGCTCGGGCCGGCCCTCGAACGCGGCCTCCAGGTCGGCGAAGAGCCACGGCCGACCCAGGCAGCCGCGCCCGATCACCACGCCGTCGACGCCGGTGTGGGCGACCATCCGCAGCGCGTCGTCGGCCTCCCAGATGTCGCCGTTGCCGAGGACCGGCACGTCGAGCGCCTGCTTGAGGGTGGCGATGGCGTCCCAGTCGGCGGTGCCCGAGTAGCGCTGCGCGGCCGTACGCCCGTGCAGGGCCACCGCCGCAACGCCCGCGTCCTGGGCGGCGAGCCCTGCCTCGACGTACGTCAGGTGGTCGTCGTCGATGCCCTTGCGCATCTTCACGGTGACCGGCACCCCGGCGGGCGACGCGGCGTCCACGGCGGCCCGCACGAGCCGGGCGAACAGTCGCCGCCGCCAGGGCAGGGCCGACCCGCCGCCCTTGCGGGTGACCTTCGGGACGGGGCAGCCGAAGTTGAGGTCGATGTGGTCGGCGAGATCCTTCTCCACCACGATCCGCACGGCGGCGGCGGTGATCTCCGGGTCGGTGCCGTAGAGCTGGAGGCTGCGCGGCCGCTCGTCGTCGCCGAAGGCGATCATCCGCAGCGTCTTCGGGTTCCGCTCGACCAGCGCGACCGTGGTGATCATCTCGCAGACGTAGATGCCGCCGCCCTGCTCCCGGCACAGCCGGCGGAACCCGACGTTGGTGATCCCGGCCATCGGGGCGAGCACCACCGGCGGCCACACCTCGTGCCGTCCGATGCGCAGCCCGCCGCCCGGCCCGCTCCCCTGCCTTCCGCTCCCACTCACCCGCCAAGTGTAAGGAAGGGCCCCCTGTTAACGCCTTTTGCATAGCAGGGGACCCCTGTTAACAACCGCCCGTAGCACACCCGCCGGGCCGACGGGGCTTGTCCACAGGGCCGGTCGTTGTCCACAGGCGGGGCCGTCGGGCGGGACAGTGCGGGGACGGCGCGACCATGCTGCCGGGCATGGCCGACTACTCACCCGAGCTGGACCGGGCCGCGCAGGGCCAGCAGCAGATCGTCACGCGGGCGCAGCTGCTCGCCGCCGGCTTCGACGACATGTACCTCTACCGGCAGGCCCGCCGGGGCCGCTGGCAGCGCGTCCTTCCGGCCACGTACGCCCTGTTCACCGGCGCGCTGACCGACGAGCAGCGGCGCATCTCCGCCGCCCTCTACGCGGGCGGGCAGGCGCAGCTCACCGGGCTGGCAGCCCTGACCTGGTACGGCTTCCGCTACAGCCCGCGCAGCGAAGACGTACACCTGGTCGTGCCGCACCACGCGCGACGCCGGTCGGCCGGGCACGCGGTGATCTCCCGGGCGCTGGCGCTCGATGAGCGGGCCCGGCACACGGCGCTCTACCCGGTGTGCTCGCCCGCCCGGGCCGTGGTCGACGCGGCCCGGGACCTGCGCGAGCTGCGGCCGGTCCGTGCGATCGTCGCCGAGGCGGTGCAACGGGGGTACGCCGACCTCCCCGCGCTGGACGAGGAGATCCGCCGGGCGAGGCGCAGCCGGACGGCGCTGGTCCGGAAGGCGTTCGCGGAGGTCGTCGACGGCACCCGGTCGGCGCCGGAGGCCGAGCTGCGGGAGTGCCTCGCCGGTAGCCGGGTGGTGCCGGAGATCCGGTGGAACCCGCGCCTGGTCAGCGGCGACGGCGCTGTGCTGCCGACCCCGGACGGCTACCTGGCCGACGCCGCGGTGGCCCTGGAGGTGGACTCGCAGGAGTTCCACTTCAGCCCGGCCGACTGGGCGCGGACGCTGGACCGGCACAACGAGCTGAGCCGGCACGGGGTGCTGATCCTGCACTTCACGCCGGCGCAGATCCGCCGGGACCCGGAGCGCGTGCGCCGCATGGTGGAGGACGCGTACGAGTCGCGGCGCGGCCTCGGCGCGACGACCCGCGTACGCGTGGAGCCCCGCCCCGCCGACGCCCCGCCCACCGGGGAGGCCCCGTCCCCTGGGGAGGCCCCGTCCCCCGGGGAGGGGTGGTGAGAAGGGGCCCCTTCTATACCGGAAACGTTAAGAAGGGGCCCTTCCTTACACCGTCAGCAGCCGGGGAGGCGCTCGATCAGGTAGCGCTCCACCTGGTCCAGGCCGATGCGCTCCTGGGCCATGGTGTCCCGGTTGCGCACCGTCACCGCGTTGTCGTCGAGGGTGTCGAAGTCGACCGTCACGCAGAACGGGGTGCCGATCTCGTCCTGGCGGCGGTAGCGGCGGCCGATGGCCTGCGAGTCGTCGAACTCCACCACCCAGCGCTTGCGCAGGTCGGCGGCGAGCTGCTTGGCCTTCGGCGAGAGGGCCTCGTTGCGCGACAGCGGCAGCACGGCCACCTTCACCGGGGCCAGGCGCGGGTCGAAGCGCATGACGGTGCGCTTGTCCACCCCGCCCTTGGTGTTGGGGGCCTCGTCCTCGTCGTACGCCTCCAGCAGGAACGCGAGCACCGCGCGGGTGAGGCCGGCGGCCGGCTCGATCACGTACGGCATCCAGCGCTCGCCCTTGGCCTGGTCGAAGTACGACAGGTCGACGCCGGAGTGCTTGCTGTGCGTGGCCAGGTCGAAGTCGGTGCGGTTGGCGATGCCCTCCAGCTCGGCGAACTCGCTGCCGCCGAACTGGAACTTGTACTCGATGTCGACGGTGCGCTTCGAGTAGTGGGAGAGCTTCTCCTTGGGGTGCTCGTAGAAGCGCAGGTTCTCCTCCGACAGGCCGAGGTCGAGGTACCAGTTCCAGCGCTCCTGCAGCCAGTACTCGTGCCACTGCTCGTCGGTGCCCGGCTCGACGAAGAACTCCATCTCCATCTGCTCGAACTCGCGGGTGCGGAAGATGAAGTTGCCCGGGGTGATCTCGTTGCGGAACGACTTGCCGGTCTGCGCGATGCCGAACGGCGGCTTCTTGCGGGCGACCGTCTCGACGTTCTTGTAGTTGACGAAGATGCCCTGGGCGGTCTCGGGGCGCAGGTAGTGCAGGCCCTCGTCGCTCTCCACCGGGCCGAGGTAGGTCTTCATCAGGCCGTTGAACATCTTCGGCTCGGTGAAGGTGCCCTTGTTGCCGCAGTTGGGGCAGTTCAGCTCCGTCAGCGAGGTCAGCGGCTTGCCGTGCTTGGCCTCGTACGCCTCCTCCAGGTGGTCGGCGCGGAACCGCTTGTGGCAGGACTGGCACTCGGTGAGCGGGTCGACGAACTCGGCGATGTGGCCGCTGGCCTCCCAGACCTTGCGGGCCAGGATGACCGCCGAGTCCAGGCCGACGACGTCGTCGCGCTGCTGGACCATGGTCCGCCACCACTGCCGGCGGACGTTCTCCTTCAGCTCCACGCCGAGCGGGCCGTAGTCCCACGCCGACCGGGTGCCCCCGTAGATCTCGCTGGAGGGGAAGACAAAGCCTCGGCGCTTGGCGAGGCTGACGACGGCGTCGATACGGTCGGCTGGCATGTTGTTTCCTCCTACGCCGGCTGGCGGCCGGCGGGGGCGCGCAATGGATGGAACGGTCGGTTCGGGACCCACGGTACGACCGCGGGGACCCCGAGCCCAGCAGAATACCGGGGGCGGTGGTCAGCTCACCCCGCAGACCTCCATGGCGCCGGTCTGCTCGTCGGGGGCGAGGGTGACCTCCTGGTCGCCCCGGTCACCGCCGCTGAAGGTGACCGAGACGGGCACGGTGAGGTTGACCGTGTCGACGTCGCCCACCCGGTACGAGTCGATCTGCGGCTCGGCGGCGACCCGCCGCTCGAACTCCTGCCGGGACTCGCGCCGATGCGCGTCGTCACAGAGCGCGTCGTACGACTGGTCGTACTTGCGCTCGGCCAGCCCCCGGTAGTAGTCGTCGGTGACCGACCGGCCCTGCTCGCGTACGGCCTGCACGTTGCTGACCGCGAGGCCCACCACGGCCGTGCCGCCCCCGCCGCAGCAGATCAGCACCGCGAGCGCCCCCGCGCCGAGGCCGAGCCACAGCCGGGCGCCACGCCCCTCGGTGGGGGGCGCCGCGAACGGCGGGACCACCCCGGGGCCGGCCGGGGGCGCGGGGACCTGCGGCTCCGGGGGCGTCGGCGGCACGCCGGGGGCCGGCGGGCCGTCGGGCCCGGGCGCCACGGGGTACGGGGGTGGACCGGACGGTCCGGGTGCGGTCATAGGTGCAGGGTAGTGCCCGGCGGCTCAGCGCAGCGGATCAGCGGCCCGATCACTGGGGTTGACCTCCACGGCGCCGCCGGGGGCCGCGCCGGCCAGCGTCTCGTACGCGGACGGCTCGTCCAGCGACTCGGCCAGCAGCGGCGTGGCGTGCACCTTCACGTCGAACCCGCCGAGCGCCCGCCGGTACGTCCCGACGGACTCCCACTCGGTGACCAGGCACCAGTGGCGGGGGTCGTCCAGGGCCCGCAGCAGCTCCCCGCGCAGGTAGCCGGGGCGGGCGGCGAGCGCGGCGAGGGCGGCGTGCGCGCGTTCGGTGAACGCGGGGGCGACGTCCTCGTCGATCACGAACCGGTTGGTGACCAGCACCCGGGATCCTCCTCGTAGAGTCTGTGGGATGCAGCGTACGCAGCGCTCCCTGCCGCTCCGGCTGGCCCGGGCGAACCCGACGACGGTCTTCCTCGCGGCCCTGGTGCTGGTGCTGGTGGGGCTGTTCGCCCCGGGGGTGCTCGGCGGGGCGCTGCTGCTGGTGCTCGCCGCCGCGCTGGTGGCGCTGCTGGTCACCACCTGGCCGGTGCAGTCCCCGGCGACCCGGGTGATCCGGCTGGTGATGCTGACCCTGCTGGTGGCCGTGGCGTTGGCGAAGCTGCTCTGAGCCGCCCTGCCGCCGACAGCGGAGTCGGCACTAGCAGAAGAGCCACTCGCATGCAAGCATGCGTTTTTGACAATCAATTTCGTTATCGCGGAGAGTTGGGGGCATGATGCTCCGCCGCCCCACCGTACGTGTCCTGGCCGCCGCGACCGCCCTGGTCGCGCTCGGTGCCGCCACCGCCTGCTCCGACGACGGCACGACCGGCGCCGACCCGCAGCGGGTCGACGTGGCCGCCGCCTTCTACCCGCTGCAGTTCGTCGCCGAGCGGGTCGGCGGCGACGCGGTCCGGGTCACCAACCTGACCAAGCCCGGTGCCGAGCCGCACGACCTGGAGCTCACCCCGAGCCAGGTCGGCGAGGTCAACCAGGCCGAGCTGGTCGTCTACCTCAAGGGCTTCCAGCCGGCCGTGGACGAGGCGATCGCGCAGAGCGGCGGCGACCGGGCCTTCGACGTGGCCGGGGTGCAGCCACTGCTGGCCGCGAGCGCGGGCGGGCACGACCACGAGGGCGAGGGCGCGGGCCAGCAGGAGCACGCCGACGAGGAGGACACCGGCGGCAGGGACCCCCACCTGTGGCTCGACCCGACCCGGCTGGCCGGCGTCGCCGACCAGCTCGCCGAGCGGCTCGGCAAGGCCGACCCGGAGCACGCCGCCGACTACACCGCGCGGGCGAAGACCCTGCGCGCCGAGCTGGAGAAGCTGGACGCCGACTTCGCCGCCGGGCTGAAGACCTGCCAGCGGCGGGAGATCGTGGTGAGCCACACCGCCTTCGGCTACCTGGCCGAGCGCTACCAGCTCGAACAGGTCGGCATCACCGGGCTCACCCCGGAGACCGAGCCGTCCCCGCAGCGCCTCGCCGAGGTGGCGAAGGAGGCCAGGGAGCACGGCGCGACCACGATCTTCTTCGAGACCCTCGTCAGCCCGAAGGTCGCCGAGACCATCGCCCGCGAGGTCGGCGCGAAGACGGCGGTGCTCGACCCGCTGGAGGGGCTGTCGGCCGACGGCGGCGGGCAGGACTACCTTTCGGTGATGCGCACCAACCTGCAGACCCTGAGGACGGCGTTGAGCTGCTCGTGACCGAACCTGTCATCACCGTCGCGCACGGGGTGGTCGGCTACGACGGCCGCCCCGTGCTGCGGGACGTCTCCCTCGCCGTCGACACCGGCGAGGTCGTCGCCATTCTCGGCGCCAACGGCTCCGGCAAGTCCACCCTGATCCGCGCGGTGCTCGGGCTGGTCCCGCTGCACTCCGGGTCCGTCGCGCTGTTCGGCACCCCGCTGCGGCGGTTCCGGCAGTGGAAACGCATCGGGTACGTCCCGCAGCGGCTCGGCGCGGGCGGCGGGGTCCCCGCCACGGTCCGCGAGGTGGTCGCCTCCGGCCGGCTGGCCCGCCGGGGCGTGCTGCGCCCGCCGGGGCGGGCCGACCGGGTGGCGGTCGACGCCGCGCTGGCGTCGGTGGGCCTGGCCGACCGGGCCGGCGACCCGGTGGCCACCCTCTCCGGCGGGCAGCAGCAGCGCACCCTGATCGCCCGGGCGCTGGCCGGCGAGCCGGAGCTGCTGGTCCTCGACGAGCCGACCGCCGGGGTCGACGCGGCCAGCCAGGAGGCGTTCGCGGGGGCGCTGCGCGGCTTCCTCGACGGCGGCGGGACGGTGCTGCTGGTCGCCCACGAGCTTGGGCCGCTGCGCCCGCTGATCAGCCGCGCCGTGGTGGTGCACCAGGGCGGGATCGCGCACGACGGGGCGGTCCCCGAACCGGCCGGGCACCACGCCGACCCCGACCACGACCACGTGCACCCGCACGCACCCGACGAGCCCGCAGGGCTGTGGAGCAGTTGAGCATGGAGCTTTTCCAGTACCCGTACATGCAGCGGGCCCTGATCGGCGCGCTGGTCATCGGCCTGGCCGCTCCGGCGCTCGGCATCTACCTGGTGCAGCGCCGGCTGGCGCTGATCGGCGACGGGGTGGGGCACGTGGCGCTGACCGGGGTCGGCGCGGGGCTGCTGCTCAACCGCTCCCCCGTGCTGGTGGCGGTGGTCGTGGCGACGCTCGGCGCGGTCGCCATCGAGCTGGTCCGGGCCCGGGGCCGCACCTCCGGCGACCTCGCGCTGGCGCTGCTGTTCTACGGCGGCATCGCCGGCGGGGTGATGCTGGTGGGGCTCTCCGACGCCACCAGCGCCAACCTCAACGCGTACCTGTTCGGGTCGCTGACCACCATCTCGCCGCAGGATCTGACCACCATCGTGGTGCTCGGGGCGGCGATCCTGGTCACCATGCTGGCGCTGCGCCCGGCGCTGTTCGCGGTCTGCCACGACGAGGAGTACGCCCGGGTCGCCGGCCTGCCGGTGCGGGCGCTGAACCTGCTGCTGGCGGTCGGCACCGCGGTCACCGTGACGATCGCCATGCGGGCCGTGGGGGTGCTGTTGATCAGCGCGCTGATGGTGGTCCCGGTGGCCACCGCCCAGCAGGTCACCCGGGGGTTCCGCGCCACGATGACGGCGGCCATGGCGCTCGGGCTGTTCGCCGCCGGCTCCGGCGTGTGGGTGGCCGCCAACGCCGACACCGCGCCCGGGGCGTCCGTGGTGCTGCTGGCGATCGCCTCCTTCCTCGCGGTGGCGGTCGTCGCGGCGGCCTGGCGGGCACTGCGCCGCCGACGCGCGGAGGCCGGCACGCCGGCCCCGGAACCCCACGAGGTGGTACTTCGTTGATCCTGCGCCCCGGCGTGTCGGCGGGATTGGTTACCGTTATCCAGTGACCAGCGGATCAGGGTACGAGGCCTACGAGGGCGCCGGTGAGCTGCTGCGCGCGCTCTCGGCCCCCATCCGACTGGCGATCGTGAGCGAGCTGGCGCAGGGTGAACGGTGCGTGCACGAGCTGGTGGAGAAGCTCGGGGCCGCCCAGCCGCTGGTCTCCCAGCACCTGCGGGTGCTGCGCGGGGCCGGCGTGGTCCGGGGCTCCCGGCGTGGCCGCGAGATCGCGTACGCGTTGGTCGACGAGCACGTCGCGCACATCGTGGCCGACGCGGTCAGTCACGCCGGGGAGGCATCATGAGCGAAGGCACCGCCGTCCGGAACACCCGGCAACGCTCCGCGGTGAGCGCGCTGCTGGGTGAGGTGGAGGGCTTCCACAGCGCGCAGGACCTGCACGCCATGCTCCGCGAGCGCGGCGAGCGGGTGGGGCTGACCACCGTCTACCGCACGCTGCAGGGGCTGGCCGACGCGGGTGAGATCGACGTGATGCGCCCGCCGGGCGGCGAGCACCTCTACCGGCGGTGCAGCGAGGGCCACCACCACCACCTGGTCTGCCGGGTCTGCGGCCGCACGGTCGAGGTCGCGGGGCCGACCGTGGAGGCCTGGGCGGAGCGGGTGGCGGCGCAGCACGGGTACGCCGACGTCAGCCACACCCTGGAGATCTTCGGCACCTGCCCGGCCTGCACCGGCTGACAATTCCGACCCGTGCCCAGCCGGGGCGACCGTGGCACGCTGTGCGGCGTGAAAATCTACGCCGATCGCTTCCCGACCGCCGCCCGTCAGTTGCTCACCGACCTGCTCGTCCTCGCCTGGGTGTACGCCGCGATCCGCTTCGCCCTCTGGGTGCACGACCTGGTGGAGAAGCTCGCCGTACCGGGGCAGAAGCTGGAGGGGGCCGGCGGCGGCCTGGCCGACAACCTGGCCGAGGCCGGCGGCAAGGTCGGCCGGGTGCCGCTGGTCGGCGACGAGCTGACCGCCCCGTTCACGAAGGCCGCCGAGGCGGCGCGGGCCGTCGCCGAGGCGGGCCGCGACCAGCAGGAGCTGGTCGGTCAGCTCGCGCTGGCGCTCAGCATCGCCGTGCTGGTCTTCCCGCTCGGCCTGGTGCTGTTCGGCTGGCTGCCGCTGCGGCTGCGCTGGATGCGCCGGGCCGCCTCGGCGAAGGCGCTGGCCACCGGCCCCGCCGGCCGGGACCTGCTGGCCCTGCGGGCGCTGGCCGGACAGCCGCTGGGGAAGCTGGCCCGGATCGCCCCGGACGTGGCCGAGGCGTGGCGGCGCGGCGACGACGCCACCGTCGACGCGCTCGCGGCGCTGGAGCTGCGCCGACTAGGCCTGCGCACGGGCCGCTGACCGGCCCGGCCTGCCGGACCTGCCGGAGCGCACCGGCGAACGTGGGGCCTGCCGGGCCCGCCGGAGCGCACTGGCGGGCGTCGGACGGACCGGCGGGCCTGCCGGTCGCACCGGCGCGCGTAGGGTCTGCCCCGCCGCGCCGACGTCCGGCGGCACGTGACGCCACGTGACTCGCCGCCCCGACGCCGCCGCCCCCTCCACCCCCTTTGCTCTGCACCCACATGCGCAGCACTCACGCAGCGCGACCACACGCCGCTCCGTCGGCACGGTCCGCGATCTTGCCGAGTGGCTGCTCAAACCAGGTGCTGCGTGGATGGGTGCAGAGCAAAGGGGGCGACGAGACGTGTCGGGGGCGGCAAGGTCGTGACGCAGGGTCAGGCCGACCGGCGGCCTCGGAGAAGCCACGACCGTGACGCAGGGCAACCGGCACGCGGGCCAGCCCGCCAGCGCCGCCACGACCGTCTCGTCTGCCGCGCCCGCCGTGGTTGTGCGCACCAGAGGAAGAGGATTAGATAGGCGTCGATACGTGCGCCTTGGGGTGCCTGCCCTACGCCGGTTCCGGGGTGCCGGGAGGGAGCGACCCATGTCCGTGTCTCGCAGGCGGTCGATCGTCGCGGCCGGCGCCGTCGGCGTGGTGGCGATGCTCGCCGCCACGCTCCTCGGGCTGCCGCCGGCACGGGCGGCGACCGGTGACGGCTCGCCCACGGACCCGAACATCGCGTTCGTCGGCCGCTGGGACAAGAGCAACAGCACCGCGTACGTGCCGAACTGGGCCGGGGCCTACCTGAAGACCGGGTTCACCGGCACCACGGTCAAGCTGCGGCAACGCCGCACCATCGACCTCTACTACAGCATCGACGGGGCCGACTTCACGTACCTGACCAACGTCAGCGGGACCGTCAACCTGACCCCCGCCCCGCTGCGCGCCGGCAACCACACGCTGCTGGTGTCGTACCGGGTGGTCGGCGGCTCGTACACCGGGGACGCGGTGTTCCAGGGGCTGACCCTCGACGCGGGCGCGACCACCCTGCCGACCCCGGTGCGGCCCCGGCTGATCGAGTTCGTCGGCGACTCCATCACGCTGGGCACCACGTCGTCGCGGGTGGCGCTGACCGCGTACGGCTGGCTGACCGGCGAGCAGCTCGGCACCGAGCACACCCAGCTCGGCTACGGCGGGGGTTGCCTGGTGGCCACCGCCGACGGCTGCGTCAGCGTGGCCGCGCAGTTCCTCAAGACCGGGTACGCCGCCACCAGCCCGAACTGGGACTTCAACCGCTACCAGGCCGACGCCGTCGTGATCAACCTGGGCACCAACGACCGCGGCCACGGGGTGAGCGGCGCGGACTTCCAGAGCCAGTACGCCACGTTCATCCGTACCGTGCGGGGGAAGTACCCGCGCGCGGCGATCTTCGCGCTGCGTACCTTCAGCGGCCGGTACGCCGCGGAGACCGCCGCCGCCGTCGCGACGGTGACCGGCGGCGGCGACCGCAACGTGTTCTACGTGGACACCACCGGGTGGCTGCCGGCCGACGGGCTGAGCGACTCGGTGCACCCGAACGACGCCGGTCACCGGGCGATCGCGGCGCGGCTCGCCCCGATCGTCGCCGCGAAGCTGGGCACCACCCCGACGCCCGGCACGACCACCCCGCCCGCCACCACCCCGCCGGCCACGACCCCGCCGGCCACCACGCCGCCGGCGGGCACGACCGGCTGCTCCGTCGGGTACGCGGTCACCGGCCAGTGGCAGGGCGGCTTCCAGGGCGAGGTCACCGTCCGCAACACCGGGACCGCGCCGGTCGACGGCTGGACGGTGCAGTGGACGTTCGCCGACGGCCAGCGGATCAGCCAGGCGTGGAACGCGAGCTACGCGCAGAGCGGCGGCACCGTGCGGGCGACCAACGCCAGCTGGAACGGCACGATCGCGGCCGGCGCGACGGTGAGCTTCGGCTTCCTGGCCGACGCCCCCGGCGCGAACACCCGGCCGACCGCGTTCACCCTCAACGGCGCCGCCTGCGCGCTCTCCTGACCGCTCGCGTCAGCGCAGGTAGGCCGCCAGGCCGATCTGCTGGTCGCGCAGCGCGGTGGCGACCACGCCGGCGATCTGCCGGGCACCCGCCGCCTCGAAGTGCGTGTGGTCGTTGCAGAAGAACGCGCCCACCGCACCCGAGCCGTAGTCGCCGTTGTTCGGGCACAGCCCGAGCCGGTTGTAGAGCGTGTAGCTCAGCCGGTGCAGGTCGATGACCGGTACGTCGTTGGCCGCGCCCGCGTCGAACGTCTCGGTGAGGAAGCCCCGGTTGCCGACGGCGGTGCTGCCCGAGCAGGTGATCGCGGCGGCCGGGGTGAGGAAGACCGGGCGCGCGCCGCGCTGCTTGGCCGCGTTGGCCATCACGCCGAGCAGCTGCTTGTACCGCGCGGAGCCGACGTGCCGGTTGCAGTTGGGGTCGCCGTCGTTGATGCCGAACTGGATGAACAGGTAGTCGCCGGCCTTCATCCCGGTGCCGGAGTTCAGCATGGCCTGCCAGCGGGTCGAGTACGTCTCCGGGCTGACCACGCACTCGCCGGCCGAGTTCTTCGTGGTGGTGACGTTCGGGTCGTACAGCCAGGTCTGGATGCTGCGCCCGCCGACCGCGCTGTTCACCACGGTCGCGTTGGCGTTGAGGTACTGGCCGAACTGGTTGCCCCAGCCGACCGGGCAGGCACCGCTGGAGGACGGGTTGGCGACCGTGGAGTCGCCGGCCAGCCAGACGGTGACGGGGGCCTGCGTGGAGGGCGTCGGGGTCGGCGTACGGGACGGGGTGGCCGACGGCGACGACGGGGTGGACGGCGGCGCGCACGGCGTGGCGGTCGGCGCGCCGGTGCACGGCAGCCCGTTGAGCGAGAACGCCGTCGGCACCGGGTTGGCGGTGGTCCACGCGCCGTTGAAGCCGAAGCTGACGCTGGCGTTGGTGCCGATGGAGCCGTTGTAGCCGGCGTCCCTCGCGCTGACCGCCGACCCGCTCTGGGTGACGGTGGCGTTCCACGCCTGGGTGACCCGCTGCCCGGTGGCGAAGGACCAGGTGAGCGTCCAGCCGGAGACCGGGTCGCCGAGGTTCGTGATCGTGACGTCCGCGCCGAAGCCGCCCTGCCACTCGCTGGTGACCTTGTAGTCGACCCGGCAGCCGGTGGCCGCTGCGGTGGCGGCCCCGGCCGCGACGGCCACCCCGCCCGCCAGGACAGCCAGCGCGATCGCGACCACCCCGACGGCACGCCGATACGCCGCGCCCCACTTATTGATTGATGAGATTCGATTCATACGCGCATGCTACCCGGCCGTGCCCGCCGCCCGGCCCAGCTCGGCGGCCGACCGCCGGCCGGCCGCCGAGCCGCTCGTCTAGGGTGGGGCGGTGCTCTACTTCCTGATCGTCGTCGCCGTGCTGCTGCTGGCGTACGCCGCCGTGCTGGTGAGCTTCGTCAAGCGGGGCCGCAAGATCCCGCCGCAGGCGTACCTGGTGCTGGCGCTGCTCAACGGGCTCATCCTGGCGGCCGTGCTGGCCTGGGCGATCGCTTCCCGCTGACCGGCCCGCCTTTCACTCCGGCGGGATGCGGCGGCGGACGTCGTCGGCGGTGGACGGGCCCGGCGTCCAGCGGGCCACCCAGGGCAGGTCGGCCGGCGGCGTGATCACCCCGTCCTCCAGGGCGGCGTACCGACCGGCGAGGATCCGCCGCGCCGCCGCCACGTCGACCGAGTCGGTGTTGGCCCACAGGCCCGTGAACAGGGCGTCGACCCGCAGCCGCGCCTGGCGGCAGAACAGGTCGGCCAGCTCGACGTTCTCCGGGCGGGTGTCCTTCTCCGCGTACGCCCGGACGCAGACCGCGCTCATCGCGAACAGCTCCGCGCCGATGTCCACCACCCGGCCGAGGAACGCCTGCTTGCGCTCCATCTTCCCCTGCCAGCGGGACATCGCGTAGAACGTCGACCGGGCCAGCTTGCGGCTGTACCGCTCTACCTGGCGCAGGTGCCCGGCGAGCGGGCCGAACTCCGCGTACGCCGTCGGGGTCTGCCCCCGGCCGACGGCGAGGGTCGGCAGCCACCGCGCGTAGAACGCGCCCGCCCGCGCGCCGGCCTTCGCCTTGCGGCCGAGCCCGGCGTCCGGGTCGATGATGTCGCCGGCCACGGACAGGTGGGCGTCGACGGCCTCGCGGGCGATCAGCAGGTGCATGATCTCGGTGGAGCCCTCGAAGATGCGGTTGATCCGCAGGTCCCGCAGCATCTGCTCGACCGCCGCCGGGCGCTCGCCCCGGGCGGCCAGGGAGTCGGCGGTCTCGTAGCCGCGCCCGCCCCGGATCTGGATCAGCTCGTCGCCGATCTTCCAGGCCATCTCGCTGGCGTACAGCTTGACCAGCGCCGCCTCGATCCGGATGTCGTTGCGGTCGTCGTCGGCGAGCAGGCAGCACAGGTCGAGCATCGTCTCCATGCCGTACGTGGTGGCGGCGACGAAGGCGAGCTTCTGGGCCACCGCCTCGTGCTCGCCCACCGGCCGGCCCCACTGGACGCGGTCGGCGGCCCACTCCCGGGCCACGTTCAGCGACCACTTGCCCGCGCCGACGCACATCGCCGGCAGCGAGAGCCGCCCCGTGTTGAGGGTGGTCAGGGCGATCTTGAGGCCCTTGCCCTCGCCGCCGATGACGTTCTCGGCCGGCACGAACACGTCGTGGAACCGGGTGAGGCTGTTCTCCAGGCCGCGCAGACCGGTGAACTCGTTGCGCCGCTCCACGGTGATGCCCTCGGCGTCGCCGTCGACGACGAACGCGGTGATCCCGCCGCGCCGCCCCTGCGTCGCCGGCACCCGGGCCATCACCACCAGCAGCGTGGCCACGGTGCCGTTGGTGGCCCAGAGCTTCACCCCGTTGAGCCGGTAGCCGGTGCCGTCGGCGGTCGGCTCGGCGGTGGTCGCCAGCCGCGCCGGGTCGGAGCCGACGTCGGGCTCGGTGAGCAGGAACGCCGACACCTCGCCGGCGGCGAGCCGGGGCAGGAAGCGCTGCTTCTGCTCGGCGGTGCCGAACATCTTGAGCGGCTGCGGCACGCCGATCGACTGGTGCGCCGACAGCAGCGCGCCGATCGCCGGGCTGACCGAGCCGGCCAGCATCAGCGCCCGGCAGTAGTGCAGGTTGCTCAGCCCGAGCCCGCCGTACTTCCGGTCGATCTTCATGCCGAACGCGCCGAGCCGGGCCAGGCCCCGGAACACCTCGTCGGGGATGCGGGCGTCCCGCTCGATCGCCGCGCCGTCGACCTCGGCGGCCAGGTACGCGCGCAGCCGTCCCAGGAACTCCTCGGCGCGGGCGTCCTCGGCCGGATCGGCGCGCGGCCACGGGTGGATCAGGTCGAGCCGGAACCGCCCGAGGAACAGTTCCTTGCCGAAGCTGGGCCGGTCCCAGGCCGACTCGCGGGCCGCCTCGGCGACCTGCCGGGCCTCCTTCTCGGACACCTGCCCGGCCTCCGCCGGCAGCGGCCCGGTGCTTCCCTGGGCCGGCGTCGGGCCGGCGTCGTCCGCCGCCGCGCTCGCCTGCGCCGGCTGCGGGCCGGCGCCCGGCGTGGCTCCCTCCGCCGGGTCGGGCGCGGGTCGGCTGTTCTGCGTCGTGGTCACGGCTGCCTCCTCGAACCTCGGTCCGGATGCGTCGACGTGCTCGACTCACAAGCGACGCTACCCCCGGTTGTTACCCAGGGGTAGCGTCGCGTGCACTTCGGATTTCCGACAGCGTCGCCGCTGGTCGCAGCGGGCGCGGTCAGTCGCCCGTCAGCGTCTGCGGGTCGTCATCGTCGTCGTCGATGTCGTCCTCGCCCCAGTTGCGGCGGGCGAACGGCAGGAAGACCCAGAAGGTCAGGAACCACACGGCGGTGACCGCGGTGAGCACGAACGCGATGCCCCGGTCCAGCACGAAGTCGGTGATCAGCAGGACCGCGCTGACCATCGAGACGAGCATGAAGCCGAGCCCGCCGCTGGCCATCCGGTGGGCGAAGCGGACCAGCTCCGGCTTGCGGCCCTGCCGGAACAGCGCCCGGTGGAAGGCCACCGGGGAGATGATCATCGCGGTGGCGGCGGCGGCCGACAGCAGCGCGACGATGTAGACGTCCTTCTGGAAGTCGCTGGTCCTGGTGAAACCGTTGCTGAACGGCAGCGTCAGCAGGAACGCGAAGAGGATCTGCACACCGGTCTGCGCGACCCGCAGCTCCTGGAGCAGGTCGGCGAAGTTGCGCTGCCAGCGCTGCCGCTCGGTTTCCTTGGACACGCGTTACCTCCGGGGGCGACGGTACTGCCGGCGGGTGCGGCCCGCCGGCAGCATCGCCATTGCCCGATCGGATCGACGACGAAACCCATTCACGCCCGCGCCCGCGCGGGACGGCGGGGCGCGGCCGGGCCCGATCGGAAGCGGTCACGCCCCCCGGCGGATCCGGCCCGCGTACCGGGCCTCCAGGGCGTCGTTGTGCGCGTCGCCGCCGGCGATGTTGGCCGACAGGTAGACCGGGGGCGGCTCCCCCGCCGCGAGCAGCCGGGCCACCACCTCGACGGTGACCTGCTGCGCGAGCAGGGCCGCCGTGATCGAGGAGACCGCGCCGACCGCGCCGCCGCCGGGCAGCGGCAGGGTCGCGTCGCCGTACGGTGCGCCGTTGTCCAGCACCACGTCGGCGAAGTCGGCCAGCTTGCGCCCCGACGGGTGCCGGGACGCCATCCGCGCCGAGTGCTGCGCCGACGTGATGGCGACCAGTCGGTGCCCCCGCCCGGTCACCAGCGCCGCGAACTCCACGATCGCCCCGTTGACCCCGGAGTTGGAGGCCACCACGAACACGTCGGACGGGTGGACCGGGGCCAGCTCGTAGAGGCGGTGGGCCACCGCCGGATCCCGCTCCAGCAGCGGGCCCAGGACGTCGACCGGGGCCCCGCCGCGCAGCACCACGTCGCGCAGCGCGATCCGGTTGGTCGGCACCAGGCCGCCGGCCCGGCCGGCGATCTCCATGGCGAGGGCCTCGGAGTGGCCCGTGCCGAACGCGTGGACCACCCCGTCGGCGCGCAGCGCGTCGGCGATCAGGTCGGCCGCCCGGCCCACCGCCTCCCGCTGGCTGGCCGACACCCGGCCGATCGTCTCCGTCACCACCGCCAGGTAGTCCTCGGCGCTGACCGTCATGCGTCGTCCTCCGTCCCCCGGCTGCCGTCCGGCGTCTCGCCGGTCCCGTCGGTCCTTGTCCGGCCGCCGGCCACCGTTGCCCGGTGGCGGGCCAGCCAGTCCACCGCGAAGTCGACCGCGGCCCGCTGGCGCATCAGCCGCCCCGTCCCGTCGCCGACCGGGCCGACCCGCACCGCGCCGGTCGCCTCCAGCGCCGCCCCGAGCCGGGGGAAGTCGCTCTCGTCGAGCACGATGTCGTCCCACCCCGCCCAGCGCCGGCCGCCGTCCGGGGTGCGCACCGCCGCGCCCTCCCGTCGCCTCGGTGGGGCGGGCTGCCGGTATTCGGCCAGGTGCAGCGACGTGTTCGAGTCGTGGCCGACGCCGAGCAGCAGCACGTCGGCGTCGGCGTCGTAGAGCCGGCCCAGCGGCGAGTCCTCGCCGAGCATGCCGGCCAGCCGGTGCCCGGCCACGATCCGCTCGGCGGCGGGCCCGAGGGCGGCGAAGGAGACCTGCGGGTGGTCGCTGCGCCGGGCACCCGGCCAGCCCCGGACGGTCTCGGCCAGCGCCCCCATGAACCGGCTCGGGGTGACCGCCGGGTCGAAGCCGGGCGTCTCGGCCCGGATCACCGGCCACCACTGCGCCGGCACCGGCGGGTTGGTCCATTCGGCCGGGTCGCTGTTCTCCGGCGTGTGGGTGGGCACCACGACCGTGCCCCGCTCGCCGAGCACGTCGCGCAGCGCGAGCGCCACCGCCTGCGCGCCGCCGCAGACGAACCCGAGCGCCTTCAGCCCGGCGTGCACGAGCACCACCGTGCCCGGGCGTACCCCCAGGTCGGTGAGCTGCGCGGCGAGCGAGGCGCGGGTGTGCGGCCGGGCGGCCGGTGCCGGCGTCATCGGGCCGTGGCCGTGCGGGCCAGGATCGCCTCGGCCAGCGGGCCGGGTGCGGCGTCGGGGATCCAGTGCGACACCCCGGCCAGCGTGACGGGGCGGTAGTCGCCGGTCACGTGGGCGGCGCAGGCCCGGGCGGCGACCCGGCCGACCGCCGTGTCCCGGTCGCTCCACACGTACGTGGTCGGCACCGACACCGGCCCGACCGCCGCGAGGTCCTTTCCGGACATCGCGCGGTACCAGTTCAGGGCGGCGGTCAGCGCGCCCGGGGCGCGCATCGGGTCGGCGTACCGGGCGACCCGGGCGGCGTCGCCGATGCCGCCGAGCAGCCGGCGCAGGGCGACGGCCCGGAACGCCAGCAGCACCTTCTCGGCCTTGCCGGGCTTGCGGAACAGCGCCATGTACGACGAGCGGGCCTTCTGCTCGGTGTCGGTGGCCAGCGCGTGGGCCATCGCGGCGGGGTGCGGGACCGACACGGCGGTGAGGGTGCGCACCCGGTCGGGGTGGGCGGCGGCCAGTCCCCAGGCGACGATCGCGCCCCAGTCGTGCCCCACCACGTGGGCCGCGTCGACGCCCAGCGCGTCGAGCACCGCCGCCGCGTCGGCGACCACCTCGGGAATGCGGTACGCCTCGGCCTCCGCCGGCCGGGCGCCGGGCGAGTAGCCGCGCTGGTCGAGCGCGTACGTGCGCAGCCCAGCGGCGTGCAGCGCCGGCGTGACCTCGTCCCACTCGCCGCTGTGCTGGGGGAAACCGTGCAGCAGCAGCACCGGCTCGCCGTCGGCCGGCCCGCCGGCGTGCACCTCGAACGTCAACCCTCGCGCGTCGACCCGCATGATCGGCAGCCTACCCAGGCCGGGGCCGGTCACTCGTACTGGTTTCTCGGGGCGGGCACCTCCCGCCAGGACTCCACGGCGAGGTAGGGGATCTCGGCGTCGTTGACCGGGTCCCGCCCGACCCGGTCGCTGTAGCGGCCGGTGACCTCGACCCAGGTGTCGGGCGGCAGGCCCAGGGGCACGTCGCCGGTCATGCCCAGCTTGACGGGGCGGCCGTCGGCGGCGCAGCAGGAGAGCACCATTCGGGCCAGGATCGGCTGCCCGTCGGGGCCGGGCGCGATGAACCCGGTGAGCCGGACCCGCCGCTCGCCGATCGACGCGCCCCGCTCGAACAGGGCCCGGGAGGCGTAGTCGAGGACGGTGACCGGGGCCGGGTCGCCCGGCGGCAGCGGCGGGTAGTCCGACTGCTGCTGGCCGGCGAGCGCGGTGCCGGCCTGGCCCACCGCGTACGAGCCGAGGGCCGGCGGGGCGACCAGCAGCAGCCCGAGCACGGGCAGCAGGAGCAGCCAGCCGACGCGCGGCCCGTGGTGGCCGTGCCCGTGCCCGTCGTCGTCCTCCGCGTGCCCGCCCGTCCCGGGCCCGTCGTCGGCCCCGTGGGCGTCGCCGCGCGGCGTGGGGCGCAGGTCGTACCACAGGGTCATGACGGCGGCGGCGATCAGCACGAGCCCGGCGGCGATCAGGAACGGCCGCAGCCCCTCCTTGACGTAGCGCAGGTAGAGGTCGGTGACGCTGGCCCGGACCACCGCGCCGCCGAGCAGCAGCAGGACGACGGCCTGCGCCTGCCGGTTCACAGCAGCACCGCCCCGGCGAGGCTGGCCACCCCGACGGCGACCACGAACGTCGCCGGGGCGAACCGGACCGCGAACCGGCGGCCGAAGACGCCGGCCTGCATCGAGATCAGCTTGAGATCGACCATCGGACCGACCACCAGGAAGACGAGACGGGAGGTGAGGGAGAACTGCGACAGCGACGCCGCGACGAAGGCGTCGGCCTCCGAGCAGATGGACAGCAGCACGGCGAGCACGGCCAGGGCGAGCACCGACAGCACCGGCTTGTCGGCCAGGGTCTGCAGCCAGCGCTCCGGCACCAGCACGTTGATGCTGGCGGCGGCCATCGCGCCGACGACCAGGAAGCCCCCGGCGTGCACGACGTCGTGCCGCACGGCCGCCCAGAAGGCCGCGCCGCGCGACGCCCCGTCCAGCTCGGGCCGGCGCGGCAGCCGGATCCAGTCGGCGCGGCCGAGCCGCAGCCAGAGCCACCCCATGACCATGGCGACGACCAGGCTGGCCACCGCCCGGCCGAGCACCATCTCCGGTGCGCCGGGGAAGGCGACGGCGGTCGCGGCGAGCACGACCGGGTTGACCGCCGGGGCGGCGAGCAGGAACGCCAGGGCCGCCGCCGGGGTGACGCCGCGCCGGATCAGCGACCCGGCGATCGGCACCGAACCGCACTCGCAGCCGGGCAGCACCACGCCGGCGGCGCTGGCCACCGGCACCGCGAGGGCCGGGTGCCGGGGCAGCGCCCGGGCCCAGAACGAGCGCGGCACGAAGACCGCGATCACCGCCGAGAGCAGCACCCCGAAGACGAGGAACGGCACGGCCTGCACCAGCACCGAGACGAAGACCGTCGTCCAGGTCTGCAGCCGGGGCGCGGACAGCGCGTCGGCCAGCGGCGCGCGGAACACGATCAGGAGGACCAGCAGCGCGGCCAGCACCTCGACCGAGCCGATCCGGCCGCCGAGCGACCGTCGCGGCCCGCCCGACGCCGCCTCCCCCTGGGGTACGTCCGGCCCGTCCCCGCCGCCCGGCCCCGTCGCCGGGGCCCGCCCGTCGGGGCCGGCGGGCGGCGCGGAGCTGTCGGTCGTCGACGCCACGGTCTGCTCCCTGGAGGCGGGTGAGGTTCGGCGGCGCGACACTATCGCGCCCAGCGGGCCGGGTCGATGGACGACGCCGAAACGGCGGTGACCGGGTTCCGGGATCCTCCCTCGTGAGCTGCGGAAAGATCACTTTGCCCGGTGATCTTCCCGGGTGTTAGCGTCGGGGAGACAACTTCACATCCGACAGGGGAGCGCACAGCGCTGAGAGTGCGGGCACCGCCCGCAGACCCTCGAACCTGATCTGGGTAATGCCAGCGCAGGGAGTTCGGTCGACCTCCAGCCGCGTCGACGTCCGGTGCACCGGGCGCGGCGTGCGTCTTCTCCTGGTTCGTCAAGGACTGGGAGCCACCATGAACCACACCGACAGCAACCGCTGGCGCACGATCGACATCGTGGTCGCCTCGGTGATCGCCGTCGCCTTCGGCGTCATCTTCTGGGCCTGGGGCCTGGTCTGGAGCGCCACCGAGGGGGCGTTCGCGTTCTTCCCGCCCGCGCAGACCCTGCTCTACGGGGTCTGGCTGATGCCGGCCGTGCTCGGCGGCCTGGTGATCCGCAAGCCGGGCGCGGCCCTGTACTGCGAGACCGTCGCCGCCGTCCTGTCCGCCCTGCTGGGCAGCCAGTGGGCCGGCACGGTGATCCCGCAGGGCATGGTCCAGGGCCTCGGCGCGGAGCTGGCGTTCGCCGCGTTCCGCTACCGCTCCTTCCGGCTGCCGACCGCGCTGCTCGCCGGGGCGCTCACCGGCGTCGGCGCCGCCCTGTTCGACTTCCTCGTGTGGAACGCCGAGTACGACCTGACCGGCTACCGCCTCCCGTACGCCCTGCTCACCGTGGTGAGCGCCACGATCATCGCGGGCGCGGGCGCGTGGGCCCTCCTGCGCGCCCTGCTCACCACGGGCGCCCTGGACCGCTTCCCCGCCGCCCGCGCCCGCACCCCGATCTAGCGCGCGGTTCCACATGTCGATCAAGAGGTTTGCGTCAGCCGAGCGCGCTCTCCTGACGCGAACCTCTTGATCACCGACGGCGGGCGGAGGGGGCGGGGAGGCATGGCGGTACGGGCGCGGGTGGTGTTGCGGGGGTTCGGGTGGCGGCACGCCGGGCGGCGGGCCTGGGCGGTGCGCGGGGTGGACCTGAGCGTCGAGGCCGGCGAGCGGGTGCTGCTGCTGGGGCCCTCCGGGGCCGGCAAGAGCACGCTGCTGGCCGCGCTGGCCGGGCTGCTGTCCGACGACTCGGGCGAGCAGGAGGGCACCGTCGAGGTCGACGGCGTCGACCCCCGCGCCGACCGGGACCGGGTCGGCATCGTCTTCCAGGACCCGGAGAGCCAGCTCGTGATGGCCCGCTGCGGCGACGACGTCGCGTTCGGGCTGGAGAACCGGGGCGTGCCCGCCGGTGAGATCTGGCCCCGGGTGGACGAGGCGCTGCGCCGGGTCGGCTTCCCGTACGACCGGGACCGCCCGACCGCCGCCCTCTCCGGCGGCGAGCAGCAGCGGCTCGCGCTGGCCGGGGCGCTCGCCCCGCGGCCGGGGCTGCTGCTGCTCGACGAGCCGACCGCCAACCTCGACCCGGCCGGGGCGGCGCTGGTCCGCCGGGCCGTGGCCGACGCCGTCACCGCCGACACCGCGCTGGTCCTGGTCGAGCACCGGGTCGCCGAGGCGCTGCCGCTGGTCGACCGGGTGGTGGTGCTGGAGCCGGGCGGCGGCGTCCGCGCCGACGGGCCGCCGGAGGCCGTCTTCGCCGCACACGGCGACGCGCTCGCCGCCGAGGGGGTCTGGGTGCCCGGCCGGACGGTGCCGCCCCGGCGGGCCACCGCCGCCTGCGGCGCGGCGCTGCTCACCGCCGACGGGGCCGGCCTGCCGCCCCGCCTCGCCCCGACCGACCTGGCGGTACGCGCCGGCGAGGCGCTCGCCGTCCTCGGCCCGAACGGTGCGGGCAAGTCGACGCTGGCGCTGCTGCTCGGCGGCCTGCTGCGGCCCGGGGCGGGGCGGATCGAGGCGACCCGGGAACTGGCCGGGCGGGACGCCGCCACCGCGCCGCACCGCTGGCGGGCGCCCGCCCTGGCCCGCCGGATCGGGTCGGTCTTCCAGGACCCGGAGCACCAGTTCGTCACCGGCACGGTCTACGACGAGCTGGCCCTCGGGCCGCGCCGCACCGGCCACGGCGAGGCCGCCGTCCGGGCCACCGTGGACGGGCTGCTGGACCGGCTGCGCCTGGCGCGGCTGGCGCGCGCGAACCCGTACACCCTCTCGGGTGGGGAGGCGCGGCGGCTGAGCGTGGCGACGGCCCTGGCCACCGCGCCCCGCCTGCTGGTCTGCGACGAGCCCACCTTCGGCCAGGACCGGCGCACCTGGCTGGAGCTGGTGGACCTGTTCGCCGAGCTGCGCGACGGCGGGCACGGCGTCGTCGCCGTCACCCACGACGCGGACTTCGTGGCGGCCCTGGCCGACCGGCGGCTCACCCTGACCCGCGACCCGGCCGCGGTGGCGGCGTGACCGGCACCGGGCACCGACGGGCGGTGGCAGCATGATCAGCATCTCTCCGGTGGCCGTGCCCGGCGCCCCGCTGGCCCGGCGCAACCCCGTGGCGAAGGTCGCCGCCGCGCTGGTCTTCTCGTTCACCCTGCTCGCCACCCTCGACCCGGTGGCGCCGGCCGTCGCCATCGGCGTCGAGCTGGCCGTGCTGCCCCTGTTCGGCATCCGCTACGGGGTGCTCGCCCGCCGGGCCGCCCCGCTGCTGCTCAGCGCCGCCGGCATCGTGGTGACCCTGGTCCTGTTCGCCGCCGAGCGCACCGGCCGGACCCTGGTCGAGGCGGGGCCGGTGGCGGTCACCAGCGGGGTGCTGCTGACCGCGCTCGGGCTGGCCCTGCGCATGCTCGCGGTGGCGCTGCCCGGCGTGATCGTCTTCGCCACCACCGATCCGACCGACCTGGCCGACGCGCTGGTGCAGAACGCGAAGGCCCCGGCCCGCTTCGCAATCGGCGCGTTGGCGGCGTTCCGGCTGGTGCCGCTGCTCGGCCAGGAGTGGCAGATGATCAGCATGGCCCGGCGGGCGCGCGGGGTGGACGCCGGCCGCAACCCGGTGGCCCGGCTGCGGCTGTTCGTCTCGACGGCGTTCGCGCTGCTGGTCGGCGCGATCCGGCGGGGCACCCGGCTGGCGGTGGCGATGGACGCCCGGGGCTTCGACGCGGCCACGCCGCGCACGGTCGCCCGGCGGCAGCGGTTCGGCCCCGCCGACGCGCTGCTGGTCGCCGGTGCGGCGGCGCTGGCCGGGGCGGCGCTGGCGGTCAGCGTCGTCCTGGGCACGTTCCGCCCGCTGATCGGCTGACCCGCAGGTCAGGGCGGCGGCTGCGGGGCGGACGCCACCACACTGTGACACCGCGTCGACCACCGGTCCCGGTCCGGCGGGCGGCGCGATACCGTCGCAGCACTACAGGCGACGCGAGAGGTGGCGGGTACGGATGACGCAACAGGCGACGGCGCAGATCGGCGTGACGGGGCTGGCGGTGATGGGCCGGAACCTGGCCCGCAACCTGGCCCGGAACGGGTTCACGGTGGCGGTGCACAACCGGTCGCCGGAGCGGACCCGCAGCCTGGTCGCCGAGCACGGTGACGAGGGGACGTTCGTGCCGTCCGAGTCCCTGGCGGACTTCGTCGGCTCGCTGGAACGCCCCCGCGCCGTGATCATCATGGTCAAGGCGGGCGCACCGACCGACGCGGTGATCGACGAGCTGGTGCCGCTGCTCGACGAGGGCGACATCATCGTCGACTGCGGCAACGCCCACTTCGCCGACACGCGGCGGCGGGAGGAGGCGCTGCGCGCCAAGGGGCTGCACTTCTCCGGCACCGGCGTGTCCGGCGGCGAGGAGGGCGCGCTGCTCGGGCCGAGCATCATGCCGGGCGGCTCCGCCGAGTCGTACGCGAAGCTCGGCCCGATGTTCGAGAAGATCGCCGCGCAGGTGGACGGCACCTCGTGCTGCCGGCACATCGGCCCCGACGGCGCCGGCCACTTCGTCAAGATGGTCCACAACGGCATCGAGTACGCCGACATGCAGCTCATCGCCGAGGCGTACGACCTGCTGCGGGCGGGGCTGTCGGCGAGCCCGGCGGAGATCGCGGAGATCTTCCGGGAGTGGAACACCGGCGAGCTGGAGTCGTTCCTCATCGAGATCACCGCCGAGGTCCTCGGGCACACCGACGCGGCGACCGGCCGGGCCTTCGTGGACGTGGTGCTCGACCAGGCCGAGCAGAAGGGCACCGGCCGCTGGACGGTGCAGAGCGCGCTTGACCTGGGCATCCCGATCACCGGCATCGCCGAGGCGACGTTCGCCCGGTCGCTGTCCGGGCACGCCGGCCAGCGCGAGGCCGCCCGCCGCGCCTTCGGCGACGCCGGGGAGAAGTGGCAGGTCGAGGACCGCGACACCTTCGTCGAGGACGTGCGGCGCGCGCTGCTGGCCAGCAAGATCGTCGCGTACGCGCAGGGCTTCGACCACATCCGCGCCGGCAGCAGCGAGTACGACTGGGACATCGACCTGGGCGGCACCGCCACGATCTGGCGGGGCGGCTGCATCATCCGGGCCCGCTTCCTGGACCGGATCAAGGAGGCGTACGACGCCGAGCCGGAGCTGCCGTCGCTGCTGGTCGCGCCGTACTTCGCCGAGGCGGTCAGCGCGGGCGTGCCGAGCTGGCGGCGGGTCGTCGTCGACGCGGCGCGGGCCGGGGTGCCGACGCCGGCGTTCTCGTCGTCGCTGGCCTACTTCGACGGCCTGCGCGCCGAGCGGCTGCCCGCCGCGCTGCTGCAGGGGCTGCGGGACAACTTCGGCGCGCACACCTACCGCCGGGTGGACCGGGACGGCTCGTTCCACACCCTGTGGGCCACCGAGGGCCGCTCCGAAGTGGAGGCCTGAGCCGCAACGCGCCGGTGCCGCCCCCGAAGCTTCGGGGGCGGCACCGGCGCGGTCGGGTCGGGGAGAACCGGTCGGGTCAGAAGAACCGGCGGCGCTTCGCCTTCTGCGGGCGCAGCAGGTCGGCGCCCCTGGTCAGCATCCGGGTCACGCCGGTCGGGCCGCGCCGGGCCTCCAGCGTGTGGCTGAGCCGGCGCGCGCCGGCCGCCGCCAGCGGCACGGCGACCGCCATGACCGCCCACTGGGCAATCCGCTTCTGAATCATGTGGGTTCACCTCCGCCGTCGTGGCTGTTGCCGGAGGTGATACCCCACCGGCCACGCCGGTAAGCGTCCCTACGGGCCGGTCAGGGCTGCGGCGTCAGGGCTGCGGCCGGTCAGGGCTGCGGCGGGGCGACCGGGTTGGGCAGCGCCCCGCCGAACCGGCGGTCCCGCTGGGCGTACAGCTCGCACGCATACCACAGGTGGCGGCGGTCGAAGTCGGGCCACAGGGTGTCGAGGAACACCAGCTCCGCGTACGCGGTCTGCCAGAGCAGGAAGTTGGAGATCCGCTCCTCGCCGGACGGGCGGAGGAAGAGGTCCACGTCGGGGACCTCCGGGTGGTAGAGGTATTTCGCCACGGTCTTCTCGGTGACCTTGCCAGGGTCGAGCCGGCCCGCCGCCACGTCGCGGGCGATCGCGGCGGCGGCGTCGGCGATCTCGGCCTGCCCGCCGTAGTTGACGCAGAACTGCAGCGTCAGCGTCGAGTTGCCCCGGGACATCTCCTCGGCCGTCTGCAACTCGGAGATGACGCTCTTCCACAGCCGGCCGGCGCGGCCCGACCAGACGACCCGCACGCCCAGCTCGACGAGCTGGTCGCGGCGGCGACGGATGACGTCCCGGTTGAAGCCCATCAGGAACCGGACCTCGTCCGGGGAGCGCCGCCAGTTCTCCGTGGAGAACGCGTACGCCGAAAGGTAGGGGATGCCCAGCTCGATCGCGCCCTCGATGGTGTCGAAGAGGCTGTGCTCGCCCTGCTCGTGGCCCTTGGTGCGGGGCAGCCCCCGCTCCTTGGCCCACCGGCCGTTGCCGTCCATGACGATCGCGACGTGCTTCGGCAGCGCGTCGGCCGGCAGCGCCGGGGGCCGGGCGCCCGACGGGTGCGGAGTCGGCGGCACCGGCTCACGCCGGCCGGCCCTCAACGATCGGATCACTCGGTCTTCCCCCTGTCCACGGCGGCGGCACCGCCGGCCGTCGGGCCACCCCGGTCGACCAGCGGCAGCGAGCGTAGCGCGCGCTCCAGGTGCCACTGCAGGTGCGCCGCGACCAGGCCGCTGCACTCCCGGCGTACGCCGGTCTCGGTGGCGTCGGCGAGCACCCAGTCGCCGGTGGTGAGCGCGGACATCAGGTCGACGGTCGCCGGGGCGGGGTGGGCCGCGCCGGGGGGCCGGCAGTCCGGGCAGACCGCGCCGCCGGCCGGCACGGAGAACGCCCGGTGCCGCCCGGGGGTGCCGCAGACGGCGCAGGCCGTCAGCGCGGGCGCCCAGCCCGCCAGGGCCATCCCCCGCAGCAGGTACGCGTCGAGCACCAGCGTGGTGGCGTGCTCGCCCCGGGCGAGCGACTTGAGCGCGCCGAGGGTGAGCTGGAACAGCCGCAGCGACGGCTCCCGCTCGACCGGGGTGAGCCGCTCGGCGGTCTCGGCGATCGCGCTGGCCGCCGTGTAGCGCGGATAGTCGCCGAGGAACCGCTTGCCGTACAGGTCGATCCCCTCGACCTGGCTGACGCTGTGCAGCGAACTGCCGGTGTTGCCCTTGGGGTCGCCGGCGAGCTGCACGTCGACGTGGCCGAACGGCTCCAGCCGGGCACCGAACTTGCTGGTGGTGCGGCGGACCCCCCGGGCCACCGCGCGCAGCCGCCCGTGCCGGCGGGTCAGCAGGGTGATGATCCGGTCGGACTCGCCGAGCTTCTGCACGCGCAGGACCACCGCGTCGTCGCGGTAGAGCTGTCGGCGGTACCCGGCCATCCGATCATTCTCCCCCGGCCCACGGAATCAGGGTCGAATCGGGGTGCCCGGCGGGTGATCCCCGATGCGCGGCGGGCCGGACCGGCCGTAGCGTGCCGGCCATGGCCTCGCACCCGACCGCCCACGCCACCCGCCCCGCCCGCGCCACCCGCGGCGTCCCCGCCCGCGCCGTCGCGGTCGGGGCCGTCGCCGCCCTGATCCTCCTCGCCGGGTGCGACAACCTGTCGCTGCGCCGGCTGGACTTCGACGACGTCGAGTCGACGCGGATCGCCCGGGTCACCGTGCTGCCCGGCTCGGGCGACGTGACGGTCGTCGGCGGCGGCCCCGCCGGCCAGGTACGGATCAAGCGGGTGCTGCGCTACCACGGCGACCAGCCCGAAGCCCGGTACGAGATCCGGGGCGACGAGCTGGTGCTCGACACCGACTGCGGCTCCCGCTGCACGATCTCCTATGAGGTGAACGCCCCGGAAGGCGTCGCCGTGAGCGGCGCGACCGGGTCGGGCAACGTGACGCTGAGCCGGGTCGGCGAGGTGGACTTCCGGCTCGACTCGGGAAACCTGGAGATCACCCGGGCGACCGGGGCGGTCCGCGCCGAGGCCAGCTCCGGCAACGTCGAGGTCGACGACGTACGCGGCCCGGCGACCCTGCGCGCCTCGTCGGGCGACGTCACGGGCAGCCGCCTCGGCGGCCAGGTGGACGCCGAGACCGATTCCGGCGACGTCACCGTCGAGCTGGCCGCCCCCGCCTCGGTGCGGGCGCACGCCGCCAGCGGCGACGTGCAGCTCGTCGTGCCCGCCGGCCGGTACCGGGTGCGCTCGGACGTCGACTCCGGCGAGGCCGAGCTGGGCATCGTCGACGACCCGGGCGCGTCGCTGCTGCTCGACGTGGCCGCCGACAGCGGCAACGTGACGGTCACCGCGCGCTGAGCTTGAGGGTGTGTTCCTCGGGGGCGCGGGGCGCGGGCAGCACCGCCCGGTCGTAGCCGGCCGGGGCGGGACTGACGGGCACAGGGCGGGCGCCGGCCGGCACGGGGCGGCCGGCGTCAGCCCCGCCCGCCGGCACGGGGCGGCCGGGGGCGGTCCCTCGGGCCGGCACGGGGCGAACGCCACCGGGGAACAGCTCCGGGGGCCGGCGGGCGGCGACGTCCTCGACCCAGCCGACCGCCGCGGTGACCGCGCCGACCAGCGCGAAGACCAGCACCACCCGGATCGCGAGGCCCACCGGGTCCTGATGGGACCAGCCGACCACGTCGACCAGCGGGGTGAGTGCCACCACGAACGGCATGTGCCACAGGTAGACGGTGAGCGCCCGCCGGTTCAGCACCGTCACCGCCCGGCCCGCCACGGCGGACCGGTCCACCCAGGCCGCCGACGCCGGGGCCCGGCCGATCGCCACGAGGATGAACGCGGCCGACCACAACGCGTTGCCCAGCGGGATGTCGTTCAGGTCGTACCCGCGCGACCCGGGGTGGGTGGCGATCCAGGCCGCCCCGGCGACGCCGAGGGCCAGCGCCACCGGGACCAGCACCCGATTGGCCGTACGCCGCAGCAGGCCGTCGTGGTGGGCGAAGCCGAGCAGCCACGCGCCGAAGTAGAGGCCGAACTCCCGCAGCACGGTGGGCGCGGCGGGGAACAGTCCGAACTCGATGGCGGCCAGCAGCGCGTACGGGGCGAGCAGGGTGGGCCACGGGGCCCGCCGGAACAGCCACAGCGCGACGGGCGAGGCGAACACGAACCACAGGTAGTCGCGCAGATACCAGATCACGCTGAGCGCCAGCGCCCCCCAGTAGTTGGCCGGCGGGTCGGCGACCGGGAACGCCCACAGCAGCACCTTCGGTGTCAGCGGCAGCCCGGTGAGCAGCATGGCGGGGACGAAGACGGCGGCCAGCACCCACAGCGAGGGCAACAGGCGGCGCAGCCGCCGGCGTACCGCCGACGGTCCGGACCGGTCCAGCGACGCCGCCATCAGCGAACCGGCGAGCGCGAACATCACCGACATGGCCGGGAAGACCAGGGTCAGCGTGGCCCATCCGGTCACGTGGTAGACGACGACACGGACGATCGCCAGGGCACGGAGCAGGTCCAGGTACCGGTTTCGCATCAGCCGGCTTCCGGTCGGGGGCAGGGGGGAGCTGTCGATCCCTACCCTCCGACCCCCCACCGCAAAACGCCCAGCAAGCCGCCTAGAAAGTGAGAAACGCCATCCTTCTGCCCAGAACCGGAACACCCGCCCCGGGCCGGGGTGGGTGGGTGGGGGTTAGAAGCCCAGTTTGCGGAGTTGTTTGGGGTCGCGTTGCCAGTCCTTGGCCACGCGGACGTGCAGGTCCAGGTAGACGCGGGTGCCGAGCAGTTCCTCGATGTGCCGGCGCGCGGTGGTGCCGACCTCCTTGAGCCGGCTGGCCCGGTGGCCGATCACGATCGCCTTCTGGCTGGGTCGCTCGACGTACACGTCGGCGTAGATCTTCATGAGGTTGCCCTCGGGGATCATCTCCTCCACCACCACGGCGATGGAGTGCGGCAGCTCGTCGCGAACCCCCTCCAGGGCCGCCTCCCGGATCAGCTCGGCGACCAGCACCTGCTCCGGGTCGTCGGTGAGCATGTCGTCCGGGTAGAGCTGCGGCGACTCGGGCAGGTAACCGGTCATCACGTCGACCAGCGTGTCGAGCTGGTGCCCGGAGACCGCGCTGACCGGCACCACGGCGGCGAACTCGCCCAGCTCGCTGACCGCGAGCAACTGCTCGGCCAGCCGCTTCTTGTCCACCAGGTCGGTCTTGGTCACCACCGCCAGCACGGTGGCCTTCAGCTCGGCCAGCTCCCCGGTGATGAACCGGTCGCCCCGGCCGACCGGCTCGTCGGCCGGGATGCACAGGCCGATCACGTCGACCTCGCTCCAGGTGGAACGGACCAGGTCGTTGAGCCGCTCGCCGAGCAGCGTGCGGGGGCGGTGCAGCCCAGGGGTGTCGACCAGGACGAGCTGCGACTCCGGCCGGTGCAGCACGGCCCGGATGACGTGCCGGGTGGTCTGCGGCTTGTTCGAGGTGATCGCGATCTTCGTGCCGACGATGGCGTTGGTCAGCGTCGACTTGCCGGCGTTCGGCCGGCCCACGAAGCAGGCGAATCCCGCCCGGTACGGGCGCGCTCCCCCGCCGCCGCCGACGTCGCCCGCCCGGCCTCCCCGCACGTCGCTCACTCGACCACCGTGCCGAGGACGGTGCCGTCCGGCGCGGCCACGTGGATCGGCGCGTCGGCGGCCAGGTCACGGACGGCGGCGTGCCCCGCCCCGTCCAGGGTCGACGCCTCGGTCACCACGACGGCGGCCTCCAGCCGGGTCGCCCCGGCCGCCACGGCGGAGGCCACCGCGAGCTGGAGGGCGGTGAGGGTCAGCGAGGGCAGCGACACGCTCGCCGCCGCGTACGTCCGGCCGTCCTGGTCGCGTACCGCGGCTCCCTCCACGGCGCCCACCCGGCCCCGGGCCCCCCGGGCGAGGATGACCAGCTTGCCGTCCTCGGCGCTCAGCTCGACCGGCGCGGACGGGGTGGGCAGGGCGGCGGGCGCGGCGGGTGACTCAGGCATCGGCGGGTTGCCTCTCCTCGGCTCGGTTCTGGGTGCCCCGGGCCTCGGCGGGCTCGCCGCGCCCGGGGGTGGTGTCGGGGTGGTCGGTCGGCTCGACCCGGCTCACCAGCACGGTGTCGATCCGGTTGCGCCGGCCGGTGGTGCCCTCGGCGACCAGGCGCAGCCCGGCCACCTCGGCCTCCGCGCCGGGGATCGGGACCCGGCCCAGGGCCTGGGCGAGCAGACCGCCGACCGTCTCGACCTCGTCGGCGGGCAGCTCGACGTCGAACAGCTCGCCGAGGGTCTCGACGGGCAGCCGGGCGGTGACCCGCACCGCGCCGTCCGCCAGCCGTTCGACCGGCGGACGTTCGACATCGTACTCGTCGGTGATCTCGCCGACGATCTCCTCCAGGATGTCCTCGATCGTGACGAGGCCGCCGGTGCCGCCGTACTCGTCGACGACGATGACCAGGTGGTTGCGCGCGGCCTGCATCTCCGACAGCAGGTCGTCGACCGGCTTCGACTCCGGGACGAACGTCGCCGGGCGCATCAGCTCCGACACCGGCAGCAGGGAAGCCGCCGGGTCGCCGCCCTGGGTGCGGCGGATCAGGTCCTTGAGGTAGAGCACGCCGAGCACGTCGTCGACGCTCTCCCCGATCACCGGGATGCGGGAGAAGCCGGAGCGCAGGAACAGGGCGAGGGCCTGGGAGAGGGTCTTGCTCTCCTCGATCCACACCATCTCGGTGCGCGGCACCATCACCTCGCGGGCGATGGTGTCACCGAGCGCGAACACCGAGTGGATCATCTGCCGCTCGCCGTGCTCGACGACGCCCCGCTGCTCGGCCAGGTCGACCAGCTCGCGCAGCTCCACCTGGGTCGCGAACGGCCCCTCCCGGAAACCGCGCCCCGGGGTGACCGCGTTGCCGATCAGGATCAGCAGCGACGCCAGCGGATTGAGCGCCCGACCCAGCCAGCGCACCAGCGGCGCGACGGCCCGGCCGACCGCGTACGCGTGCTGCCGGCCGAGGGTACGCGGGCCGACCCCGACCACCACGAAGCTGATCACGGTCATCGCGCCGGCGGTGACCAGCGCCGCCCGCCAGCCCGCGCCGAACGTGTCGACCGCCACCAGCGCGACCAGCGTGGTGGCGGTCAGCTCGGCCAGCAGCCGCAGAAGCAGCAGCAGGTTGAGGTGGCGGACGACGTCGCCGGCGACGGCCTGGAGCGTGCGCGCGCCCCGGGCCCCGTCGCGGGCCAGCTCGGCCGCCCGGGCCGGTGACACGGCGGCCAGCGCCGCCTCGGTCATCGCGATCAGGCCGGCGAGCACCACCAGCCCGGCCGCGAAGACGAGCAGCTGCAGGTCGGGCAGGCCCGCCGCCGCGCCGGCAGCCGACACCTGTGCGGGCATCACGCGGACCGGGTCGACCGCCAGCTGGCCAGCAGCCGGGCCTGGAGCTCGAACATCTCCCGCTCCTCCTCCGGCTCGGCGTGGTCGTAGCCGAGCAGGTGCAGCACCCCGTGCACGGTGAGCAGGTGCAGCTCGTCGGCCGAGGAGTGGCCGGCCGTCGCGGCCTGCTTGGCCGCCACCTCCGGGCAGAGCACGATGTCGCCCAGCAGCGCCGGCTCCCCGCCGGCCGAGCTGGACTCGCCCGGCCCGTGGTCGACGCTGCCCTCGTCCATGGGGAAGGCGAGCACGTCGGTCGGGCCGTCGCCGCCCATCCAGCGGTGGTTCAGCTCGGTCATGTAGTCGATGTCGACCAGCAGCACGGACAGCTCGGCGAGGGGGTTGACCCCCATCTCGTCGAGGGCGTGCCGGGCGACGGCGAGCACGGCGTCGGTGTCGACGTCGACACCGGACTCGTTGGCGATCTCGATGGACAACTGGGTTCCCTAGGTCTGTCGGCGCCGGCCGGCCCGGCCGCCCTGGGCGGTGCGCCCCGGCACGGCGTGCACGCCCTGCGCCTGCTGGTTCTCCCGCTCGGCGTCCCAGCGGGCGTACGCGTCGACGATCTCCCCGACCAGCCGGTGGCGCACCACGTCGGAGCTGGACAACTGCGCGAAGTGCACGTCCTCCACGTTCTCCAGGATCTCCCGGACCACCCGCAGGCCGCTGGTCGTCCCGCCGGGAAGGTCCACCTGGGTGACGTCGCCGGTGACCACGATCTTGGAACCGAAGCCGAGCCGGGTGAGGAACATCTTCATCTGCTCGGGCGTGGTGTTCTGCGCCTCGTCGAGGATGATGAACGCGTCGTTGAGGGTGTTGTGCGTGACCAGGAAGTCGTCGGTCACGTACAGCGAGTCCTCCGCCGCGACCTGGATGCACATCGTCTCCTGCACCCCGGCAGGGATGATCGAGTCGATGAACCGCATCGGCCGGCCACCGCCGTGCTCGTCGTACAGCGCACGCTTGCGCGACAGGCGGAACGGCGCGACACCGGCAGGAAGCCTGATCTCCACGACGTAGGCGTCGGCGCGGTAGTGGACCGGGCGGCCCTTGGCCAGGCCGGGCTTACGCCCCTCGGCCTCCCGGACCCGCCAGGTGGCCACCCCACCGAGCGACTGGGCCAGGTAGACCACGTCGTCCCGCAGCCGCGGCGACGTCGTCGAGTATTGCACCCGGCAGGTGCGCCCCGCCTGGACGACCGGCCCGCCGTCGGTGTCCAGCAGCCCCTGGAGCACGGCCAGCCGGACGTCGAGGCTGTTGTTCCTGTAGACCTCGGGCACGAACTTGGTGCCCGAGGTCTCCCCGGCCAGGCCCAGTTCGCGCAGCACGGCCGTCACCGGGTTGGCGACGATGACCCCACCCCGGTGACCGTCGACGTGCCGGAGCACGTAGTCGTACTCGCTCTTGCGAACGAGGGCGATGCCGGGCAGCGCCTCGTCGAGCGCGGCGGCCAGCTCCGGGTCCGCCGTGGAGAAGGCCGGCGTCGCCCGGGAGGAGAAGGCACCGTCGCCGAGGAGCAGCCCGAGCGCGTACGGGTCGAGCGGAACGTCCTGCGGCGCCAACTGCACGGGCGCGACGACCGGCAGCTCGTACCGGCGGGTGTGGCCCCGCCACTCCTTGCCGATCATCTCCTGGGTTTCGAGGGTGCGCCGACGCCCGCGCCGCTTGTCGTCGGGCGTGGCGACGGTCCAGAGGTGCTCGCCGCAGGCGACGGTGGACGCGCCGTCCTGGGTGGTGACCCGGTAGACCTGCTTCGGCCCCTGCGGGTAGACGCCGATCACCGGCGTGGGCGTGCCGTTCGAGCCGATGACCAGGTCACCGACCCGCAGCGACCCGAACGGCCGGAACCCCTCGGGGGTCAGGACCCGCGCGTCGTACGGCTGCGCCCGCCCCCTCATGTATGCCAGGGGCGCGACCTCGATCGTCCCGGCCGCCATCAGCTTCGGGATCGTCTCCGGGTCGAGCATGTCGTGCAGCGCGTCGTAGAGCGGGCGCAGGTAGGGGTCGATCTTCTCGTTGAGCGTGCCGGGCAGGAAGCCCAGCCGCTCCCCCGCCTCGACCGCCGGCCGGGTCAGGATGATCCGGTTGACCTGCTTGGCCTGGAGGGCCTGGACGGCCTTCGCCATCGCCAGGTAGGTCTTGCCGGTGCCGGCGGGGCCGATGCCGAAGACGATGGTGTGCGCGTCGATCGCGTCGACGTACTTTTTCTGCCCGAGCGTCTTGGGGCGGATGGTGCGCCCGCGCCGGGAGAGGATGTTGAGCGTCAGGACCTCGGCGGGCCGCTCGGTGCCGCCCTGCTCCAGCATCCCGACGGTGCGCCGCACGGCGTCAGTGGTCAGGGTCTCGCCTTTCTCGATCAGTTCGAGCAGCTCGCTGAAGAGGCGCTCGGCGATGGCGTTGTCCGCCGGAGCACCGGTGATGGTGATCTCGTTGCCGCGGACGTGCACGTCGCTGTCGACCGAACGCTCGACGAGTCGCAGGATCTCGTCGCCCGCGCCCAGCAGGTTGACCATGATCTTCGAGTCGGGGACGGTGATCCTGGTCTGCACCCGGGGCGGGCCGGGAGGTGGGGTGCCGGTCATGGGTCGGGCCGAGGGGCCCTGCGCACCTGCTCTCGATCTCGGCGCCGGGCCCTGCTGGCGCGGCGATCGGACGTTACCTCCATCGTAACGTTTCCCGCGCGGCGGCACCTCGCCCATTTCCCCGGGCCGCCGGGCTGCCGGCCCGGCCGGGCGTCAGCGCCGGAAGTCGTACCCGTCGAAGGTCTCCTGGCCCCGGGTGAAGCGGTACGTCGCCCAGTGCAGCCGGACCACCGCCCCGGTCGCGTCCCGGGTCAACCGCAGCAGCTCGCCGGCCTCCCGCCCGGAGACGGTGCGGAACACGTCCGGCCGGTCCGGCAGCGGGGCGAAGACCGCCGGGGGCTTGCCCGCCGGGTCGCCCGCGCTGCGGGCCTGCAGGGTGCCGTCGTGCCAGCTGAAGACGGACGCGAAGCCCTCGCCCCACCACGGGCCCAGCATCCCGCGCAGGTGCTCCGGGGCCGGCGGGCCCGGCCGCCACGGCTCGACCTCGGCCGGGTCGTGCTCGACGGCGGCGGCGAGCAGCCGGTGCGGCAGCTCCATGACCTGCACGCCGGTCCCGGACGAGCCGAGCACCGCCGCGCCCATCGCCCCGGGGGTGCCGTCGCCGCCCCGGCGGCCGTAGACGGCGGCGAGGAAGCCGGGCATCGCCCCGTCGTGGCCGACGTGCACGACCCGGTCGCCCTGCGGCAGCAGGATCAGCCCCAGCCCGAAGCCGGCCCCCCAGGTCGTCTCGTCGGTGACGGTCAGCGGCCAGCGCATCTCGTCGAGCGTCGCCGGGGCGAGCACCGCGCCGGTGGGGTCGAGCGCCGCCGGGTCGGCCAGGAACGCCGCCCAGCGGGCCATGTCGGTGGCGGTGCTCCACAGCTGCCCGGCCGGGCCGACCGCGGCGAAGTCGGTGGGCGGCTCGGGGTGCGCCTCGTCGGAGTACGCGTCGACAAGGAACCCGGTGGCCGCCGCCGGGCCCGGCCGGTCGGTGGTGGCGGTCAGGCCGAGCGGGGTGAGCACCCGGTCGGCGAGCACCTCGGCCCAGGTGCCGCCGCGCAGCCGGGCGACGAGCTGGCCGAGCACGGCCATGCCGAGGTTGGAGTAGTGGAAGCGGCGGGCCGGCGGCAGCACCCGCTCGGCGCGGGCCAGGTCGGCCAGCAGCTCGTCCGCCCCGGGGGCGAGCAGGGTGTCCCAGACGTCGCCGTGCGGCTCCCGTTGCAGGCCGGAGGTGTGCGACAGCAGCCGGCGCACGGTCAGCTCGCCGTGTGCGGGCACGTCGAGGTGCGCGCCGACTGGGTCGTCGAGGTCGAGCAGGCCGGCGTCGCGGCACTGCATGACCAGCACCGCGGTGAACGTCTTGGTGACCGAGCCGATCCGGAACAGCGTCTGCGGGCCGAGCGCCGTGTCGTTGCCGGTGCCGCCGGCCTCGCAGGTCCAGAGCGGGCGGTCCGCCCGGTGCAGGGCCGCCGCGACCGCCGGCACCCGCCCCTCGGCCTGGACCCGCCGCACCATCCGCCCGAGCCGCTCGTCGATTCCACTCACGCCCGCAGTGTAAGGAGGGGCCCCTTGTTAACGCATTCCGTATGGGAAGGGCCCCTTCCTAACACCTCGGCGCGGGACGCGCCCGCGACGGACGCGCCCGCCGCCCCCCCCCCCTCAGCGGCAGAGCATCGGGCCCAGCGGCGCGCCGCCGAGCACGTGCGCGTGCACGTGGAAGACCTCCTGGCCGCCGTACGCCCCGGTGTTGAACATCAGCCGGAAGCCGTCGCCGAGCAGCCCCTCGTCCTCGGCCACGGCGGCGGCCGTGGCGAGCAGCTCGCCGGCGAGTGCCGGGTCGCCCTGGCCGAGGGTCGCCACGTCGGCGTAGTGCTCCTTGGGGATGACCAGCACGTGCACCGGGGCCTTCGGATCGATGTCGCGGAAGGCGAGGGTGGTGTCGGTCTCCCGGACGACGGTGGCCGGGATCTCCCCGGCGACGATGCGGCAGAACAGGCAGTCGGATCCCATCGGGGCATGGTAAGTGGTGCCGGACGGCTGGGGCATGATGGCCGCGTGACTTCACGGGCGGTGCTGGTGACGGGGGCCTCGCGGGGCATCGGGCGCGCGGTGGCGGCGCGGTTCGCGGCGGGCGGGGACCGGGTGGCGATCCACCACCGGGGCTCCGGGGAGCTGGCCGAGCGGCTGCGCGCGGAACTGCCGGGCGACGGCCACGTCGTGGTCCGCGCGGACCTGGCCGACCCCGAGGCGGTACGGGTGATGGTCGACGACGCGGCGACCCGCCTCGGCGGGCTGGACGTGCTGGTCAACAACGCCGGGGTGTACGGCGAGCGGAACGCCCCGCACCCGGTCTTCGGCGCGTCCTACGCCGACTGGCAGCGGCGCTGGCGGCAGGTGCTGGAGACCAACCTGACCGGGGCGGCCAACGTGACCTGGTGCGCGGCCCAGCACATGCGCGGGCGGGGCGGGCGGATCGTCAACGTCTCGTCGCGGGGCGCGTTCCGGGGCGAGCCGGAGCAGCCGGCGTACGGGGCGAGCAAGGCGGGGCTCAACGCGCTCGGTCAGTCCCTCGCGGTGGCCCTGGCCCCGTACGGCATCACGGTCGCGACGGTGGCCCCCGGCTTCGTGGAGACCGACATGACCACGGAGCACCTGGCCGGTGAGGGCGGCGCGGCGATCCGGGCGCAGAGCCCGTTCGGCCGGGTGGCCCGCCCGGAGGAGATCGCGGCGGCGGTCCACTGGCTGGCGTCGGCGGAGGCGGAGTGGGCCTCCGGCACGATCGTCGACCTCAACGGCGCGTCCTACCTGCGCACCTGACCGGGGCGGGGGTCCACCAGCGGGACAGGCAGGTCACCGACAGGATGGGCGGGTCACCAGCGGGACAGGCGGGTGGCCAGGACGCAGAGGGCGGCGACGCCCGCCGTGGAGGTGCGCAGCACGTGCGGGCCGAGGCGCACCGGGCGGGCGCCGGCCTGGGTGAACGCGGTCACCTCCGCGTCGGTGATGCCGCCCTCCGGGCCGACGACCAGCACGATCTCGCCCGTGGCGGGCAGCGCGGCGGCGGTCAGCGGCTCCTGCGCCTCCTCGTGCAGGACGAACGCGGCGGCGGCCCCGGCGATCCGGCGGACCACCGTGGCCGTGGACTCGTCGGGGGCGCCGGCCACCACCGGCAGCCACGCCCGGCGGGCCTGCTTCGCCGCCTCCCGGGCCGTCGCCGCCCACTTCTCCCGGGCCCGTACGCCCCGGTCGCCGCGCCACTGCGCCACCGAGCGGGCCGCCGCCCAGGGCACGATCTCGTCGACGCCGACCTCGGTCATCGCCTGCACGGCCAGCTCGCCCCGGTCGCCCTTGGCGATGCCCTGCACCACGACGAGCCGGGGGACGGGCGCGTCGACGTGCCCCCGGGAGGTGACCCGCAGGTCGAGGGCACCCCTGCCGACGGCGGTGACCACGGCGGCGGCGGTGCCGCCCCGGCCGTCGGCCAGCAGCAGCTCCTCGCCGGCGCGCAGCCGCTGGACGGTGGCCGCGTGGTGCCCCTCCGGGCCGCCGAGGGTCAGCGCGTCGCCGGTGGGCAGCGCGTCGACCAGGAACAGCGGCGCCGACACCTCAGGCGTGCCCGTTAAAGGCGTCGCGCATCCGGGAGAAGAAGCCGCCCTGCTTGCTCAGCTCGGCGACCTCCTCGCCCCGGGTCTTGGCGAAGTCGCGCAGCATCTTTTCCTGGTCGGGGTCGAGCTTGGTCGGGGTGCGCACGTCGAGGTGGACGTAGAGGTCGCCCCGGCCGGTGCCGCGCAGGTGCGGCACGCCCCGGGCACGCAGCCGCAGGGTGCTGCCCGGCTGGGTGCCGGCCTTGACGTCGACCGTCTCCTCGCTGTCGAGGGTCTTGATGGTCAGCCGGGTGCCGAGCGCGGCGGCCGTCATCGGGACGGTGACCCGGCAGTGCAGGTCGTCGCCCTTGCGGGAGTAGACGTCGTGCGGGCGCTCGTGGATCTCGACGTAGAGGTCGCCGGCGGTGCCGCCGCCCGGGCCGACCTCGCCCTGCTGGGCGAGCCGGATGCGCATGCCGTCCTCGACCCCGGCGGGGATCTTGACGGTGAGCGAGCGGCGGGTGCGCACCCGCCCGTCGCCGGTGCAGGTCGGGCAGGGGTGCGGGATGGTGGTGCCGTAGCCCTGGCAGACCGTGCACGGCCGGGCGGAGACCACCTGGCCGAGGAAGGTGCGCTGCACCGACTGGACCTCGCCCCGGCCGCCGCACGCCTCGCAGGTGGCCAGGTGGGTGCCGGCCGCCGTGCCCGCCCCGGAGCAGGTGGTGCAGAGCACCGCCGTGTCGACGGTGATGGGGGCCTCGACGCCGAACGCCGTCTCGTGCAGGTCCAGCTCCAGGCGCAGGATCGCGTCCGCGCCGGGCCGGGTGCGCGGGCGCGGGCCCCGGGAGCCGCCGGCCGCGCCGCCGAAGAAGGCGTCCATGATGTCCTGGAAGCCGACGAACGGGCCGGCCCCGCCGGGTCCGCCCGGGCCGCCCATGCCCCCGCCGCCGGGGGCGAGGGGGTCGCCGCCGAGGTCGACGATCTGCCGTTTCCGGTCGTCCGAGAGGACCTCGTACGCGGCGTTGATGTCCTTGAACTTCTCCTGTGCCTCCGGGTCCGGATTGACGTCCGGGTGGAACTGCCGCGCCAGCTTGCGGTAGGCGCGCTTGATCTCGTCGTCGGAGGCCTCCCGGCTCACGCCGAGGATGCCGTAGTAGTCCCTGGCCACTGCGTCCCGTGTCCTCATGTTCTTGTCGCGTTGCGCCGGTCGTCGGCCGGAGCCGGCCGTCGGCCCTGACTGGTCAGTTGTGGGCCAGCAGCTCGCCCACGTAGCGTGCCACGGCCCGCACCGTGGCGATGGTGCCGGGGTAGTCCATCCGGGTGGGGCCGACCACGCCCAGTCCGCCGAGCGCGGTCGCCCCCGGGCCGTAGCCGGTGCTCACCACCGAGGCGGCCCGCAGATTGTCGATCTCGTTCTCGTCGCCGATCAGCACGCGGGTGGTGGTCGACTCGGCCTCGCCGATGAGCTTGAGCATCACCACCTCCTCCTCCAGCGCCTCCAGAATGGGCCGCAGGGACCCCTGGAAGTCGAGCAGGCCGCCCCGGGTCAGGTTGGCGGTGCCGGCCAGCGCGATGCGCTCCTCGTGCCGCTCGACCAGCGTCTCCAGCAGCACGGTGGAGAGCGTGGTCATGGTGCCGCGCAGGTGCGGGCTCGACTCCTCGACCAGCGCCTGCACCAGCGGCGGGGTCTCCGACAGCCGGCTGCCGACGAGCTTCTCGTTGACCAGCCGGCGCAGGTCGGTGACGTCGTCGGCGCTCACCGGCGCGGGCAGCTCGACCAGCCGCTGCTCGACCCGGCCGGTGTCGGCGATCATCACCAGCATCAGCCGGGTGGTGGAGATCGGCACCAGCTCCAGGTGCCGCACCGAGGAGCGGGCCAGCGAGGGATATTGCACCACGGCGACCTGCCGGGTGAGCTGCGCCAGCAGCCGCACCGTGCGGTGCACCACGTCGTCGAGGTCGACCGCGCCGACCAGGAAACGCTCGATCGCCCGGCGCTCGGCCGGGCTGAGCGGCTTGACGCGGGACAGCCGGTCGACGAAGAGGCGGTAGCCCCGGTCGGTGGGGACCCGGCCGGCGCTGGTGTGCGGCTGCCGGATGTAGCCCTCCTCCTCCAGCACCGCCATGTCGTTGCGCACCGTCGCGGGGGAGACGCCGAGCTGGTGCCGCTCGACCAGCGCCTTGCTGCCGACCGGCTCCTGGGTGGCGACGTAGTCCTCGACGATCGCGCGGAGCACGGCGAGCTTGCGGTCGTCCAGACCCACCCTGCCACCTCCTGTCGCATGTCGGGCCCGGCGGCGCGGCGGCACCGCAGGTCGGCGCTCCGCCGGTGCGTCGACGCCTGGCACTCGACTGTAACGAGTGCCAGTCTACGTCGGCTGCCCCGTGCTGGGTAAGATCAACGACGGACCGCGGGTGCGGCGACCGCCGCGCGGGAGGCCGGCCGGGCGCGCGCCGACCGGTCGACGGCCGCCCGGTGCGGGCCGCCACCTGCGTGGGCGGGCCGAACATCCGCCGCTCCGCGGCGGTGTCGCTCTGGTGCCCGCTTGCCCGCAACCCCTACCGTGACGTGCATGACTGAACCACCTCGCCCTCCCGGATCGGGCGACCCCGGCGGCTACCCGCCGGAGCCGAACCCGTCGGCACCGTACGGCTCGCCGGGGCACGAGCCCCCCACCGCACCACTGTCCGGGGCCCCCGGGGCGGGCGGCTATCCCCCGCCCGGTGGCTATCCGCCGCCCACCGGTGACCAGCCGCCGTCGGCCGGCTACCCGCCACCCGGTGGCGGCTTCCCCCCGCCCGGTGGCGGATATCCGACCGGCGGCGCGTACGGCGCGCCCTCCGGCGGCTACGCCAACAACGAGGACAAGACCTGGGTCCTGGTCGCCCACTTCGGCGGCGCGGCAGGGATGTTCCTCGGCGGTGGCGTGCTCGGCTGGCTCGCGCCGCTGATCGCCCTGCTCGCCCGGGGCAACCAGTCGCCGACGGTCCGCGCCCACGCGGTGGCGGCGCTGAACTTCCAGCTCCTCTGGTCGGTCATCGCCCTGATCGGCTGGATCCTCACCTGCATCCTGGTGGGGCTCCTGATCGGCTTCGGCGCCATGATCGTCGGCATCATCTTCGGCATCGTCGCCGGCATCAAGGCGAACGAGGGCAGCCCCTACCGCTACCCGATGACCGTCAACCTGATCAAGTGACCCCCGACCGGCCGCTCCCCCGGCCGGTCGGGGTCACCCCCGTCAGGGCAGCAGGTCGCGCACGACCGCGTCGGCCAGCAGCCGGCCGCGCAGCGTGAGCACCGCCCAGCCGGCCGCGTAGCCGGCCGGGTCGAGCAGGCCGTCGGCGAGGGCCCGCCGGGCCCCGGCGCGGCCCGCGTCGTCCAGCACCGCCAGCGGCAGCCCCGAGGCGAGCCGCAGCCGCAGCATGACGTCCTCCGTGTGGGCCTCGTCGGGCGTGAGCACCTCCCGGGCCAGGCCGGGCGACTCCCCCGCCGCCAGGCGCTTCGCGTACGCGGCCGGGTGCTTGACGTTCCACCAGCGCACCCCGCCGACGTGGCTGTGCGCCCCCGGCCCGAGACCCCACCAGTCGCCGCCGTTCCAGTAGAGCAGGTTGTGCCGGCACCGGCCGGCCGGCGTGCGGGCCCAGTTGGACACCTCGTACCAGGAGAAACCGGCCGCGTCGAGGGCGGCCTCCGCGGCCAGGTAACGGTCCGCCGCCACGTCGTCGGAGGGGTACGGCAGCTCGCCGCGCCGCATCCGCGCGGCCAGCCGGGTGCCGTCCTCCACGATCAGGGCGTACGCGCTGACGTGGTCCACCCCGGCGGCCACCACCTGCGCCAGGGACGCGGCGAAGTCGTCGGCGCTCTCCCCCGGCGTACCGTAGATCAGGTCGAGGTTGACGTGGTCGAACCCGGCGCCGCGGGCCTCCCGGGCGGCCTCGGTGGCCCGGCCGGCGCGGTGCCGGCGGTCGAGGATCGCCAGCACCCCCGGCGCGGCCGACTGCATGCCCAGCGAGATGCGGGTGTACCCGGCGGCCCGCAGGGTCTTCAGCGACTCCGGGGTCACCGACTCGGGGTTGGCCTCGGTGGTCACCTCCGCGTCGGCGGCCAGCCCCCAGGTGCGGTCGATGCCGTCGAGGATGCGGGCCAGGTCGTCGGCGGGCAGCAGGGTAGGCGTGCCGCCGCCGACGAACACGGTGTCCACCCTCGGCGGCGGGGCGTCGCCGAGCACCCGGGCGGCCAGCGCCAGCTCGGCGAGCACGGTGTCGGCGTACCCCTCGCGGCTCGCCCCGCCGCCCAGCTCGTCGGCGGTGTAGGTGTTGAAGTCGCAGTAGCCGCAGCGGCTGGCGCAGAACGGCACGTGCACGTACACGCCGAAGCCGCGCGCGCCGACGGCGCGGGTCGCGGTGGCGGGCAGCGAGCCGTCGGCCGGGACGGGCTCGCCTTCTGGAAGGACGCCGGGCATGGCCACTAGTGTGCCCGGCATGACCTCCACCGCCGCGCTCGTGCGGGTCGCCACGGCCCGTGGGGTGACCACCCTCACCCTGGACAGCCCGCACAACCGCAACGCGCTCTCCACGCCGCTGATGACCGAGCTGCTGGCCGGGCTGGCCGCCGCCGTGGCCGACGACGCGGTCCGGGTGGTGGTGCTCGACCACACCGGCCCGGTCTTCTGCTCCGGCGCCGACCTGAAGGAGACCGCCGCCGCGTACGCCAGCGGCACGGTCCCGGCCGGGATGCTCGGCGACGTGCTCGCGGCGGTCTGGGAGTGCCCGAAGCCGGTGGTGGCCCGGGTGGCCGGGCCGGCGCGGGCCGGCGGGCTGGGCCTGATCGCGGCGGCCGACCTGGCGATCTGCGCGCAGGAGGCGACGTTCGCGTTCACCGAGGTGCGGATCGGGGTGATCCCGGCGGTGATCTCGGCGACCGTGCTGCCCCGGCTGGCGCCCCGGGCCGCCGCCGAGCTGTACCTCACCGGCGACACCTTCGACGGGCGGCGGGCCGCCGAGATCGGGCTGGTCACCTCGGCGGTGCCGGCGGACGCGCTGGACGCGGCGGTGGAGCGGGCCTGCGCCTCGCTGGTGCGGGGGGCGCCGAACGCGCTGGCCGGGGCGAAGGCGCTGCTGCGCCGCCCGCCGGCGGCCGACCTGCGGGCCGGGGTCGCCGAGCTGGCCGCCCTGTCGACCGGGTTCTTCCTGTCCGACGAGGGGCGCGAGGGCGTGCTGGCGTTCCGGGAGAAGCGCGACGCGCGCTGGGTGCCGACGGACTGACCGGTTTCCCGGGCCGGCCGGTCGACTCCCGGGGCGCCGAGCGGTTCCCGGGTCGGCCTCCGGTTTCCGGGCCGGGGCGCGGGGAAGGCGGACACGCATCGCGGCCGACCCGCCACGGAACGGAGCGAATCGGTCGGACGGGCCGGACGGCGGCGGCGGGGACGTACTCTTGGCGGACGCCGTCGAACAGGGGGTGCGGGTGCGAAGTCGGGCAGTCGTCGCGACCGGTGTCGTCGTCGCCGTGATCGCCGTGGTGGGGATCTGGCTCGTCGTCCGGCAGGCCGGCGGGCAGCTGCGCCTGCCGTTGTCCCTGACCAGCCGCACCTGCACGGTGCAGGCCGACGGCCAGGTGCGCCTGGACGCCGACCAGATGGCCAACGCCGCCACGATCGCCGCCATCGGCGTCCAGCGGAAGATGCCCGAGCGGGCCGTGGTGGTCGCCCTCGCGACGGCCTACCAGGAGTCCGGGCTGCGCAACCTCCCCGACGGCGACCGGGACTCGCTGGGCCTGTTCCAGCAGCGGCCGAGCCAGGGCTGGGGCACCGAGGCGCAGATCGCCGACCCCCGGTACGCGACCCGGAAGTTCTACGCCGCGCTCAAGCGGGTGCGCGGCTGGGAGAAGATGCGGGTCACCGACGCGGCGCAGAAGGTGCAGCGCTCGGCGTTCCCCGAGGCTTACCAGAAGTGGGCGGACGAGTCGGAGGTGCTGACCCGGGCGCTGCTCGGCGAGGCGACCGGCGCGGTGGCCTGCACGGTCGGCGCGACGCCGGTGATGCGGGGCGCGGCGGCCGCCGCCGCGCTGACCCGGGGCCTGAGCCTGGACTGGGGGCTGCCGGAGGCGGCGTCCCCGGCCGAGCTGACCGGCCTCGCGGTGCCGGCCGACGACCGGCGCGACGGCTGGCGGTACGCGCACTGGCTGGTCTCGCACGCCTCCGACCACGGCGTGAAGCGGGTGCGCTTCGCCGGCCTGGAGTGGACCGCGAAGGCCGGCACCTGGAGCCGGGTGGGCGACGCCCCGGCGAACGACGGCGAGGTGCTCGCCGAGGTCTTCGCCGACGCCTGAGCGGCTCGATTCTCCACACCGACGGTTACCGCACAATCCTCCATATCCGGCGAAAGCCGCCGAACAAGCACCCGATCTCACCCTCCGTGCCCAGACGGGTGCCAACGGTCCGGCCGCTCCCCCGCACCGTCGGGCGCGCTCCGCACCCGCCCGCGCGGGCGCAGTAGCATCGGCGTCCTGTGCCAGAAATGGTTTCACCTCATGGGGAGGGGTACGACGCGGTGTTCGATTACGACGGCCGGACCGGCTACGAACCGATCAGCGACACCGACCGCAAGGAGTTCCACGAGCAGGGCTTCCTCCTGCTGCGGAACGTGCTGACGGAGGACCACCGGGCCGCCCTGGAGGAGGCCGTCGACCGCGTGTACGCGGAGGAGAAGGCCAAGGGCAACACCACCAAGGACGGCACCCTGCACCTGCTGGGCTTCCTGGAGCGCGACGAGCTCTTCGGCCAGCTGCTGACCCACCCGATCGCCTTCCCGTACATGTGGGGGCTGGCCGGCTGGAACATCTACACCCACCACAACCACCTCGACGTCACCCCGCCGGCGCTGGAGCCGGAGAAGCCGTACTGGGGGTGGCACCAGGACGGGTACCGGCAGAACTCCGACCCGGAGACGATGGACCCGAACCTGCCCCGGCCGATGTTCTCGCTGAAGGTGGCGTACGTGCTCTCCGACCTGTCGGAGACCGGCCGCGGCGCGACCAAGGTGATCCCGGGCAGCCACCTGTGGAACTCGCTGCCCCGGCCGGCGGACCTCACGGTGCACAACCCGGACCCGGAGGGCACGGTGGAGATCACCGCGAACCCGGGCGACGCGTTCATCTTCGACCGCCGCCAGTGGCACTCCCGGTCGACGAACCTGTCGAACATCACCCGCAAGATGCTCTTCGTCGGCTACACCTACCGGTGGATCCGGCCGCTGGACGAGCTGCACATCGACACCGACGGCGAGTGGTGGGCCAACCGGACGCCGGTGCAGCGCCAGCTCTGCGGCGAGGGCACCCACACGGCCAACTACTGGGGCATCAACTGGAACGGGTACATCGACGACGAGATCCCGCTGCGCAAGGAGCTCAAGGAGCGCGGCCTGCTCGACCGCAGCATCCCCTGGCTCCGCTGACGGTGTAAGGAAGGGCCCCCTGTTAACGCATTCCGCATAGCAGGGGGCCCTTGTTAACGCCTGGGCACGGCGCGCGGCGCTCTGGCGCGGCGCTCGGCGCCTGGGGCGCGGGCCCTGGGGCCGCCGGGGCGGTCAGGCGTCGGGCGTGGCGAGCCGGCGCGCGACCTTCCGCCGCAGCGCCTCGGGCAGCTCGGGGACGTCGAGCAGCCGGGGCAGCAGCTCCGGTTCGAGGGTGCTCGCCCGGAACACCTCGCCGACGGTCACGCCGTGCGCCGGCCGCTCCACCACCTCCACCGGGTCGCCCGCGCCGACCTCGCCCTCCCGCAGCACCCGCAGGTACGCCCCCGGGGCGGCGCGCACCGTGAACCGCCTGATCAGGTCCGGTACGCCCCAGAACCCGGCGAACGTCCGGCACGGCGTGCGCGGCTTGGTGACCTCCAGCAGGGCCGTCCCGATCTGCCACCGCTCGCCGACGACCGCCCCGGTCACGTCCACCGCGTACGTGGTCAGGTTCTCACCGAAGGCACCCGGCCGGATGTCGCGGCCCAGCTCGGCCGCCCACCACGCGGCGTCCTCCTCGGCGTACGCGTAGACGATCTGGTCGGGGCCCCCGTGGTGGGCCCGTTCGCCGATGAAGTCGCCGGCCACCCCGTCGACGCGCAGCAGCACCGGCCCGTCCACCGGCCGCTTGTCGATCCCGCTGCGGCCGCTCGCGTCGCCCGCCCACTCCGCCTCGGTCACCACGCCGAGGTTCACCGTCACCAGCCTGCCCGTCATGGCGACAGCCTACGGCGGCATCGCGGCCCGCCGATGCCCCGCCCGACGCCGCCCGTCTGCCCGACGGGGTGTGAGAAGGGGGCCCTTCTCGACAGAATGCGTTAACAAGGGGCCCTTCCTTGCACCTCAGCCCTTGACGGCGCCCGCCACCAGGCCGGAGACCATCCGACGCTGCACCAGCAGGAAGAAGACGATCACCGGCAGGGTGAACAGCGTCGAGGCGGCCATCACCGGCCCCCAGGCGGTGTCGTCGCGGCCGAAGAAGAACGTCATCGCCACCGGCAGGGTGTAGCGGTCCTGGTCGTTGACGAAGGTGAGGGCGAAGATCAACTCGTTCCAGGCGGTGATGAAGGAGAAGATGCTCGTGGCCACCAGGCCCGGCGCGACCAGCGGGAACAGGACGCGGCGGAAGGTCTGGGCGCGGCTCGCGCCGTCGATCGCCGCGGCCTCCTCCAACTCCTTGGGCACGGCGGCCACGAAGCCGCGCAGCATCCAGACCGCGAACGGCAGCGAGAAGCCGAGGTACGTCAGGACCAGGCTGGGCAGCGTGTTGTAGAGGCCCAGCCGCTGGATCATCAGGAACAGCGGGATGACCAGCGCCTCCAGCGGGATCATCTGCACCACCAGCAGCATGATCAGGAAGCTGGTGCGCAGCTTGAACCGGAACCGGGCCACCGCCGTCGCGGCGAGCAGCGCGACGAGGCCGCTGAGCACCACGGTCGACACCGCCACGAGCACGGAGTTGAGGAAGAAGTCCAGGAACGTGACGCCGGGGATGAGGTTGCCGGTGAGGATCTCCCGGTAGTGCTCCAGCGTCGGCGCGGTCGGCACCGGCCGGGGCGTGGCCGAGAAGATCTCCCGGTTCGGCTTGAGCGACGTCGCGATCATCCAGTAGACGGGGAACGCCGCGAAGAGCGCCACCAGCAGGCCCGCCCCGTTGAGGGCGACCCGCTTCACCACCGCGCCGCGCTTCACGCGTCCTCCTCCTGCTTGAGCACCATCCGCACGTAGAGGCCGGTCACCACCAGCAGGATCAGCGTGAGGATGACGGCGATCGCCGCGCCCAGGCCGTACTTGGGGGGCGGGGAGAACGCCTCGGCGTACGAGTAGATCGACAGCATGAACGTCGGCCGGTCCTGGGTGCCGCCGGCCAGCACGAACTGCTGGGTGAACACCTTGAAGTCCCAGATCGTGGAGAGCACCACGAGGATGCCGAAGACGGGCCGCAGCAGCGGGAAGGTGATCTTCCAGAAGACCTTCCACGGGCCGGCCCCGTCGACCCGGGCCGCCTCGTGCAGCTCGCTCGGCACGCTCTTCAGCCCCGCCAGCACGCTCACCGCGATGAACGGGAACGAGTGCCAGACCACCACGAGGGTGAGGATCGAGAAGAACATCAGCGGCGAGTTGAACCAGCCGTACCCGGTCCAGTCGGCGCGGCCGAACAGGGCGTTCGACAGCCCGTCGGGCAGGGTGTTGAACAGCCAGGTCACCAGGCCCGAGGTGTCGTCGAACAGCCACTTCCACACGATGGTGCCGGTCAGCGCCGGGGTGGCCCAGGCCAGCATCACGCAGCTCGCGACGAAGGTGGCCATCCGCTTGCCGAGCCGGTTGAGCAGCAGCCCGACCAGCGTGCCGAGGATCATCGTGAGGGCGACGTTGGCCACGGCGAAGAGCACCGTGTTGCGCAGCACCGTGCGGAAGAACGGGTCGCCGAGGATCTCGGCGTAGTTGCCGAGCCCGACCCACGGCCAGTCCCGGTCGCCGCGCAGTTGCCGGACGTTGTCGAGCCGGAAGAAGGACATCGCCACGACCTGGCCGAGCGGCCACAGCAGCAGCACGCCGATGATCGCCAGGCAGGGCAGGAGCAGCAGGTAGGGCAGGCGGTCGACCCGGCGACGCCGCCGCGCGGGGGTCTCCCGCGCGGCAGGCGTCTCCGGTGCCTGGGTCAGCATGGTCACTTCGCGTTGAGGATGCTTTCCATCTCGGCGGCCGCGTCGGCGGTGGCCTGCTCGACCGTCTTCTGACCCTTGATGACCGAGCTGTTCATAGCCTGGGTCACCGTCTTGGTGCGGCTGACCTCGACCCACTTCGGGGTGAGCGGGGTCAGCCTGGTGTTCTGCAACGAGGTGGCGAACGCGGCCATGATCTTGTCGTTGGCGTACTCGCCGCCGCCGACGAGGTCGGAGTAGACCGGGAAGAAGCCGAGGCTGCTGGCGAACTCCTTGTCCTTCTGCTTGCTCAGCAGCACGGTCAGGTAGTCCCAGGCGAGGTCCTGCTTCTTGCTGTCCTGCCACAGGGCGATGTCCGAGCCGCCGGCGAAGGCCGGGGCCGGCTTGCCGTCCGGGCCGGGGATGGGGAAGGTGCCCCAGACCTTCTCGATCTCGGGGTTGTCCTTCTTGATGGCGCCGGCCTGCCAACTGCCGGCGAAGGCCATCGCCGCCTTGCCGGTGGCGAACTGGGTGCGGGCGTCGATCTCGTTCCACCCGGCGGCGGCGGGCGGGGCGACCTTGTGCACGGTGACGAGGTCGGTCCAGAACTTGACCGCCTGCTGGGCCTGCGGGCTGGTGTAGCCGGACTTCCAGGTGTCCCCCTGCTGGGTGGCGATCTCGCCGCCCGCGCCCCAGAGGAAGGAGTAGAAGGGCAGCTCCGAGTTGCCCGGCAGCGCGATGCCGTAGGTGCCCGGCTTCTTGGCCTGCACGGCCTTGGCGGCGGCGACCAGCTCGTCCCAGTTCGTCGGCGGCTTGACGCCGGCCTCGGCGAACCAGTCGGTGCGGTAGTAGAGGGCGCGGACGCCGGCGTACCACGGCACGCCGTACTGCTTGCCGTCGAGCTGGGCGTTTCGGACGAGGTCGGGCAGGATGTCCTTGCCCTCGGGCCAGGCGGCGAACTTGGCGGTGACGTCGGCGAGCGCCTCCTGGGCGGCCCAGCCCTGGGTCTCGGTGTTGCCGAGCTCGGTCACGTCGGGGCCTTCGCCACCGGCGAGGGCCGCCTGGAACTTCTTCGGTGCCTCAAGCCAGGGGATGTACTGGACGACGACGTCGGTGTCGGGGTGCTTCTTCTTGAACTCGGCCTCGACGCCGTCGAGGAACGCGGTCTGCGCCTCGCTGCCCTCGCCCATCATCCAGACGGTCAGCTTGCTGTTGTCGGCGGCCTCGTCGTCGCCCGAGCCGCCGCAGCCGGCGAGCACCATCGCGGCCGACGCCACCACGGCGGTGACCGGGGCCAGCCGTTTCCACCTGTTCACGCCACATCTCCCTCGCGCCGTCCTGGCACTAACCTTCTCTGCCGCACCCTAGTAGGAAAAATTCCTTTACGACAGGGGGCGGGCGGGGGCGAGGCGACCGTACCGCAGGCGAGGAACCCGGGGGCAGCCCGACTTCGGGGCAAAACCGGGCGTACGCGCGCGAACGGGCGCCCGGCCGCGGAGGCCGGACGCCCGTTCGTGCGTGCGGGGTGCTTACCGGTGGGTGACGCTGCGGCGACCGCCCACGCCCGCCACGATCGCCACCGCGATGGCGGCGACCACGACCTGGACGAGCAGCTCGGCCCAGTCGATGCCGGAGGTCTCGGTGGCGATGCCCACCGCCCGGGCGAGCACCGTGCCGAGCAGGGCCGCGCCCACGCCGATCAGCATGTGCAGCCAGATCGGCATGTTCTGCCGGCCCGGGACGACCAGGCGGCCCAGAGCGCCGACGATCAGACCGACGATGAGCGCGGTGATGATTCCGACAACGGTCATGGTCGTTCTCCTCAGAAAGCTTAAAAGGTTTGTTCACTGTCGCGACCATCAAGTTCCCGGGCCGCCGGAAATTCAAACCCGTCATCGCGGCATGCGGTCAGAAAGCTGCCGCCGGGACACGTCCCCGCAGGCCAGGAGCGCCGGACAAAATGCGAACGGGCGCCCGACCGCAATGGTCGGACGCCCGTCGAGCCAGCGATGTGTCGTTACCGGTGGGTGACGCTGCGGCGGCGGCCCACACCGGCGACCAGGGCCACGGCGATGGCGGCCAGCACGACCTGGACCAGCAGCTCGCCCCAGTCCACGCCGGCGGTCTCGGTGGCGATGCCCATGGCCCGGGCGAGCACGGTGCCGAGCAGGGCCGCGCCGATGCCGATCAGCATGTGCAGCCAGATCGGCATGTTCTGCCGACCCGGGACGACCAGGCGGCCCAGAGCGCCGACGATGAGACCAACGACGATGGCGGTGATGATGCCCCAAACGGTGAGCTCCACGGTCGCCCTCCTCCTCAAGAAGTGTCACAACGGTGTGTTGAAGCTGTCGTGACCGCTAAGTTCCCGAGGGCCCGAAATTCCAAACCCGGCCGGGGCGTCGCGCCCGGCCGGGTTCGTGTCACACCACCGAGGACACCCTCACTTCTTGCCGGCGGCCTTGCCGTCGCCGGAGTCGGACGAGAGGGCGGCGATGAAGGCCTCCTGGGGGACCTCGACCCGGCCCACCATCTTCATCCGCTTCTTGCCCTCCTTCTGCTTCTCCAGCAGCTTGCGCTTGCGGCTGATGTCACCGCCGTAGCACTTGGCGAGCACGTCCTTGCGGATCGCCCGGATGGTCTCGCGGGCGATCACCCGGCTGCCGATGGCCGCCTGGATCGGCACCTCGAACTGCTGGCGCGGGATCAGGTTGCGCAGCTTCGCGGCGATGGTGACGCCGTAGTTGTACGCCTTGTCCTTGTGCACGATGGCGCTGAACGCGTCCACCGGCTCGCCGTGCAGCAGGATGTCCACCTTCACCAGGTCGGACGCCTGCTCGCCGGAGGGCTCGTAGTCCAGGGAGGCGTACCCCTTGGTGCGGCTCTTGAGCTGGTCGAAGAAGTCGAAGATGATCTCGGCCAGGGGCAGGGTGTACCGCAGCTCGACGCGGTCCGCCGAGAGGTAGTCCATGCCGAGCAGGCTGCCCCGGCGGCCCTGGCACAGCTCCATGACCGCGCCGACGTAGTCGTTCGGGGTCAGGACGGTGGCCCGCACCACCGGCTCGTACACCTCGGCGATCTTGCCGGTGGGGTACTCGCTCGGGTTGGTCACCACCAGTTCCTGGCCGTCCTCCGTGATGGCCCGGTAGACCACGTTCGGGGCGGTGGAGATCAGATCGAGGTTGTACTCCCGCTCCAGCCGCTCCCGGATGATCTCCAGGTGCAGCAGGCCGAGGAAGCCGCAGCGGAAACCGAACCCGAGCGCGCCCGAGGTCTCCGGCTCGTAGTCGAGCGCGGCGTCGTTGAGCTTGAGCTTGTCCAGCGCCTCGCGCAGGTTGGGGTAGTCGGACCCGTCGATCGGGTAGAGGCCGGAGTAGACCATCGGCTTCGGGTCCTTGTAGCCGCCCAGGGCCTGGGTCGCGGGCCGACTGTTGATGGTGACGGTGTCACCGACCCGGGACTGGCGGACGTCCTTCACGCCGGTGATCAGGTAACCCACCTCGCCGACGCCCAGCGCGTCGGCCTTCACCATCTCCGGGGAGATGACGCCGATCTCCAGCAGCTCGTGGACCGCGCCGGTGGACATCATCTTGATCCGGTCCCGGGCGCTGATCCGGCCGTCGATCACCCGGACGTAGGTGACCACGCCCCGGTAGACGTCGTACACCGAGTCGAAGATCATCGCGCGGGCGGGCGCGGCGGCGTCGCCGACCGGCGCGGCGAACTGCCGGACGATCTCGTCGAGCAGGTGCGGCACGCCGATGCCGGTCTTGCCGGAGACCCGGATGCAGTCCGCCGGGTCGCCGCCGATCAGGTGGGCCAGCTCCTCGGCGTACTTCTCGGGCTGGGCGGCCGGCAGGTCGATCTTGTTGAGCACCGGGATGATCCGCATGTCGTTCTCGAGCGCCAGGTAGAGGTTCGCCAGGGTCTGCGCCTCGATGCCCTGGGCGGCGTCGACCAGCAGCAGCGCGCCCTCGCAGGCGGCCAACGACCGGGACACCTCGTACGTGAAGTCGACGTGCCCCGGGGTGTCGATCATGTTGAGGACGGCCTGCTCGCCGGCCCGGTCGCCCTCCCGGATCGTCCACGGCATCCGCACGGCCTGGCTCTTGATGGTGATGCCGCGCTCGCGCTCGATGTCCATCCGGTCCAGGTATTGCGCGCGCATCTGCCGGGGGTCGACCACGCCGGTGAGCTGCAACATCCGGTCGGCCAGGGTCGACTTCCCGTGGTCGATGTGGGCGATGATGCAGAAGTTCCGGATGCGCGCCGGGTCGGTGGCACCAGGAGCGTTCGCGCCGGAATCGAGCGTCGGTGGCACAGCGGTCCGTTCTGGTCGGCTGACGTGAGCGGGCCGGCGCGGACGCCAGCCCCCTCTATGCTCCCACGTCGCCCCCGGGGCGGTCGGATCACTCCTCCCGGCGTCCCACCGGGCCGCCGGGCCCGCCCCGGCCCGTCACTCCGGCTCACCCCCGCCGGCCCCGGCTCACCCCCGCAGGCAGGGCTCACTCCCGCGCAGCACGGCTCACTCCTGCAGGACGCGGCTCACTCCTGCGGGGCCTCGACGAACAGGGCGGCGAGCTTCGGCAACTGGCGGCGGGCCTCGTCCTCGTCGTCGAAGTCCCAGAACTCGCCCAGCTCCGGGTAGGGAACCTCCTCCACCGGCGGCAACTCGGCGGCGGTCGCCTTCCGGTACGCCTCCTCCGCGACCGTCAGCATCGCCTCCGCCTCGAACTCCTCGCCGGTGAGCGCCGCCTGACGGATCTTCGGCAGCTCGGCCAGCGAGTCCGGGTCGGCCACGGCACGGGCGAAGACCTGCCGACCCTGGGTCATCAGCCAGCCCCGGAAGTATTCGAACCCGTCGTCCGACGCGCCGCCGTTGATCAGGTAGGCCGCACCCCAGAGCTCGGCCCGGTGGGACGCCGCCATCACCCGGCGCTGGTGCCGCGCGTACCCGATGATGTCGGCGGCGTCGCGCTCGGCCAGCAGCGCGACCGCCCGGGCGGCGACCGCGCCGGCCGCGCCGCCCCCGCCGGCCCGGGCCTGGTCGATCAACTGCCAGAAGTCGTCGGTCCTCATGGTCTGGCAGTCTGGCAGAGCCGTCCGACGCCGGCGGGCGACACGGTACGGCGGGAGTGGGCGGGGTGGGGCAGCATGGGCGGGTGACCCCGATCGCGCTCCCCCCGGTGTCGTACGACGCGACCGCCCACCGCCCCTCCTGGGCGGAACTGCCGGCGGGGCTGCGGGCGGCGGTGACCGCCCGGCTGGGCGCGCCCGTGTCGGAGGTGAAGGTGGCCGGCGCCGGGTTCACCCGGGGCTTCGCCGCCCTGGTGGCGGGTGCCGACGGCCGGCGCGTGTTCGTCAAGGCGGCGTCGCTGACCGAGCAGCGTCACCTCGTCGACTGGTACGCCCGGGAGGCCGCCGTGCTCGACCGGCTCCCCGCCGGCCTGCCGGTCCCCCGCCCGCGCTGGACGGTCTCGGCGGCCGGCTGGTACGCCCTCGGCCTGGACGCCATCGACGGCCGGACGCCCACGCTGCCCTGGGCCCGCGCCGACCTCGACGCCACCCTGGCCGGGTACGCCGAGGTGGCGGCGGCCCTGGCCGACCCGCCGCCCGAACTGGTCGCGCTCGGCCTGCCCCGGCTGGCCGACCTGGCCCGGGAGGACATCCTCTGGTGGGGCGAGGTGGCCGCCGGCCGGGAGCCGGCCCCGGACCTGCCGCCCGGGGCGCGGCGGCGGCTGCCCGACCTGGTCACGCTGGAGTCCCGCCTCCCCGGGTACGCCGAACGCGGCGGGCTCGCCCACGGCGACCTGCGCCTGGACAACGTGCTCGTCGACCCGGCCGGGCGGGCCTGGTTCTGCGACTGGAACTGGCTCTGCCACGGGCCGGCCTGGTTCGACCTGGTCAGCCTGCTGATCACCGCCCACGCCAGCGGACTGGACGCCGACGCGCTCTTCGCGGGGCACCCGGCGACCGCCGGGGCACCCACGGACGCCCTCGACGTGACACTCGCCGCGCTCTCGGGGTACCTGCTCACCTCGGCGGCCTCCGGCCCGACGGACGCGTCCCCGCACCTGCGGGCCCACCAGCGCTGGAGCGGTGAGCAGGCCCTCGGCTGGCTCGCCGCCCGACAGGGCTGGGACCTCGCCGCCTGACGCCGTGGGGCTCGCTCGCCGCCCGACCGCGTGGGGCTTCGCCGCCCGACCGCGTGAGGCTCGCCGTCAGGCGGGGGTGGGGCTTCGCCGCCCGCCCGCGTGGGCTTCGGTGCCTGGCCGCGTGAGGCTTGGTGCCGCACGGGGCTGGGCCGCGTCACCCGGCGGGGCCCGGCCTGCCGTGCCCTGCGGACACTGTCCGGCCTGCAGTGCCGGGCCTACGGTGCCCGGCCTGCGGTGACCGGTCCGGTGGAGGCCCGGCCGGCGGGGGCGCGAAGGGCTGTTTTGGCTCGTCCCGACGGACCTGGTAACCTGGCTCTTCGCGCAGCGATGACGCATGCTCGTCGCGCGCACAAGCAGACCAACCCGAGCTATCAAGACGAGGCTGTCGCGTGGCGAACATCAAGTCCCAGATCAAGCGCAACCGGCAGAACGAGAAGCGCCGGCTGCGTAACAAGTCGGTCAAGTCGTCGCTGAAGACCGCCATCCGGAAGTTCCACGAGGCCGCTGAGGCCGGTGACGCCGAGAAGGCCGCCGTTCTCATGCGGGACGCCTCGCGCAAGCTGGACAAGGCGGTCAGCAAGGGCGTGATCCACTCCAACCAGGCGGCCAACCGCAAGTCGGCGATCGCCAAGCGCGTGGTCTCGCTCTCCGCCTGACGCGGCGAACACAGACCTGAGCCGGAAGCCCCGGGACCACCGGGGCTTCCGGCTTTCCGCGCGCCTGCCCGCCCGGCGCTGGGCCTTCCGGCAACGCAGGCGCTGCCATGTCGGCGACATGGGGCCTTCCGGCGGCGCTGATACCACCATGTCGGCGACATGGAGTCGATCACTTCAGTCCGCCACCGGCCCGCGAGGATCGCGCGTCCTGGAGGATCGCCCCGTCCCCAAGGATCGCCGTCCCGAAGGATCGTCCCGTGCCGAAGGATCGTCCTGTCCCGGAGGATCCCGCTTCCCGGGCCGGCAGTCGGATCACCGGTCGGGTCGGGTCTCCTCCACCCAAGGCGCCGGGCCGAACCCGGCGAACTCGGAGCCGACGAACCGAGGGTCGGCGAACTCGGAGCCCACGAGGCGGGGATCGACGAACCGGGGATCGGCGAACCCGGGGCCGACCGATTCGGAGTCGACGAGAGCGTCGGGGCCCACGCCCGGAGCCACGGACGGTCCGCCAGACCGCACGCTGCTGATGGCGACCCGGCCCCGTGCGCCAGCCGCACCGGCTGCGCCAGCCGCGCTGGCGTGGCCGCCGGCACCGGGCACAGTGGCGCCGACGTTCCGGGCCGAGGCACCAGGGTTCCCAAACGGGACACCGGCACCGCCGAACGGGGCGGCCGCACTCCGCACCGAGGCGCGGCCGACGACGGGCTCCAACTGCCGGCGGAAGCGGTCCCGCTCCTGCTCGGGCACCAGGGCGGCCGTCCGGACCACCAGCTCCGCCACCATGTCGTTGAGCTTGACCATCACGGCCACGGCGGCGGGCAGGACGAGCACCGCCCACCAGGTCACCAGCTCGGCCAGGGCGAGCAGGGCGGCCAGCGAGACGGCCCCCTCGAAGAAGAGGAAGCAGAGCACCCCCCCGGGGTTGACGAACCGCAGGCCGAGGGCCCGGGCGTAGAGGGGGCGGTACCGCTCCTCCTCGGTGGGCACGGTCGCCCACGACGCCCGGACCGGCCGGTTCACCGGGCGCCGCCCTGCCGGGCCGCCGCAACCGAGAAGACCGCCCGCTCCAGGGCGTACGCCCGGTCGTCCGAGCCGCCCTTGACCGCCGCGTTGCACTCGGCGGCCGCCTGCATCGCCCGCACCAGTCCCTCCGGCGTCCAGCCCCGGGCCCGCTGCTGGGCGCTCTTGACCTTCCACGCCGGCATGCCGAGGCTGCTGGCCAGCTGGTACGGGTCGCCCCGCCCCGCCGCTGCGACCCGGGCGACGGTACGTACGCCGTCGGCCAGCGCGTCGGCGATCGGGACCGGGTCGACGCCGACGTGCAGCGCCCAACGCAGCGCCTCCAGCGCCGCCGGGATGTCGCCGACCATGGTGGCGTCCGCGACGGTGAAGCCGGTCACCTCCACCCGCCCCTTGTAGTAGCGGGCCACGGTGTCGGCACCGATCCGGCCGTCGGTGTCGGCGACCAGTTGGGAGCAGGCGGCGGCCAGCTCGCGCAGGTCGGTGCCGACCGCCGCGATGAGCGCCTCCGCCGCGTCGTCGGTGCATCTGCCGCCGGCCCGGCGCACCTCGTCGCGGACGAAGGCCACCCGCTCGCGGTGCCCCTTGAGCTTCGCCGCGGGCACCACGGTCGCGCCGGCCGCCCGCAGCCCGTCCGCGAACGCCTTGCCCTTGGCCGCCCCGAGGTGCAGCACCACGAGGTGGACCTCGGGGTCGGGGTTCTTCGCGTACGCCAGCAGGGCGGCGACCAGGTCCTTGCGGGCGTCCTGACCGGAGCGCAGGACCAGCACCCGCCGGCCGCCGAACAGCGACGGGCTGAGCATCTCGGCGATCTCGCCGACGGCCAGTGCTCCGGCCTGGTATTCCCGGACGTCCACGCCCGCGTCGACGGCGCGGACCCGGGCCACCGCTTCGGTCACCGCGCGCGTGGCGAGCAACTCCTCGTCGCCGAGGACCAGCAGAATGGGGGCGAGGTCGGGCGCGGTCACGCCGCCCATGTTCGCACGTCCCCTCCGCCGCGCGTGCCTGCTCGTCGAGCCCCGTGACGCCAGACCCCGCACTCAACGCAAATCTAGACATTCAACTCTCTACACCATCAATGCCGCCAATGCCCTGGGGTCTCACGGGCGTTGTCCGGGCGGCACGCCCCTGACCACCACGGCCATGCCGTCGCCGCCACTGCGGACCACCGCCACGTCCCCGTCGGTGTCGGTGCGCAGCACCCGGGCACCGCCGCGCACCAGCCGGGCGAGAACGGCGGCGTTCGGGTGCCCGTACGAGTTGCCGGCGCCGACCGGCACCAGCGCGACGCTCGGCCGGACGGCGTCCAGGAACGCCGGGTCCTGGTACGCCGACCCGTGGTGGGCGACCTTCAGCACGTCGGCCCGTACGCCGCCGGACGGCATCCGGTCGAGCAGAGCCCGCTGCTCCTCCGTCTCGGCGTCCCCGGCGAGCAGGATCCGCACCCCGGCGACCGTGGCCCGCAGCACCAGCGAGTTGTTGTTCGGATCGGACCGGGTGCCCCGCAGCGGATACGGCGGCCCGAGCACGACCAGTTCCACCCCGCCGGCCCGGTACGCCCACCCGGCCGGGGCCGGAGCCAGCACCGCCCCGCCCGCCGCCGCGGCGGCCCGCACCAGGTCCCGCCCGGCGGCGGGCTCGGGCCACTGCGGGGTGCGTACCGCCGCGACCCGGCGCCCCCGGAACACCCCGGCGACCCCGCCGGTGTGGTCGACGTGGAAGTGGCTGAACAGCAGCAGCGGCACCTCCCGTACGCCGAGCCGCCGCAGGCAGCCGTCCACCGCCGCCGGGTCCGGACCGGCGTCGACCACCACCGCCCGGCCGACGGCCACCGGCAGCACCAGCGCGTCGCCCTGGCCCACCGCGCACGCCACCGCCACCCAGCGGTCGGGCGGCCAGCCGCCGGCGACGAGGCGGACCGGCAGGGTGCCGGCGACCACCGCGACGGCGACCACCACCACCAGCCGGCGCACCACCGGCCGCCGGGTGGCGACCAGCAGCGCCACGGTCAGCCCGGCCAGCAGCAGCGCGCCCGGCACCCCGTCCGGCCAGGGCAGCGTGCCGGCGGGCAGCCGGGCACCGTACCGGGCGACCGTGACGAGCCACCAGGCCGGCCAGCTCGCCAGCCACGCCGCCAGCTCCGCACCGGGGGACCAGACCGGGGACAGCACCGCCGCCGCGACGCCGAGCACCGTGGCGGGCGCGATCGCCGGGACGGCCAGCAGGTTCGCCGGGACCGCCACCAGGCTCACCGTGCCGGAGATCCCGGCGACCACCGGGCCGCAGGCGAGCTGCGCGGCGGCCGGCACGGCCAGCGCCTCGGCGAACCCGGGCGGCACACCCCGCCGGCGCAGCCCGTCGCGCCACCCGGGGGCGAGCAGCAACAGCCCTGCCGTGGCCAGCACGGACAGGGCGAACCCCGGGTCGCCGGCCAGTTCCGGGTCGAACAGCACCAGCGCCGCCACCGCCGCGGCCAGCGCCGGCAGGGCGGCCCGGGGCCGGCCGGCGGCCAGCGCCGCCAACCCGATCGCGCCCATGGTGGCGGCGCGCACCACGCTCGGCGAGGGGCGGACCAGGATGACGAAGCCGACCAGGGCCAGTACGCACAGCCCGGCGGCCACCCGTGGACCGGCCCTGGCCCACCGGGCCAGCAGGAGCACCGCGCCGACGACGATCGCCACGTTGGAGCCCGAGACGGCGTTCAGGTGGGTCATGCCCGTCGTGCGGAAGTCCTCCTCCACGGCCGGCAGCAGTCGACTGGTGTCGCCGACCACGAGGCCGGGCAGCAGCCCGCCCTGCTCGTCGGGCAGCGGCTCGCAGACGCGTTGCAGACCCGCCCGGAGGGTGCCGGCGGCCCGCTGCGACCACGGGGGCGGTCCGTGCGGCGTCGGCGCGCCGCGCACGGTGAGCACCGCGGCGGTCAGGTCACCGCCGCGCGGCGCGCCGAGTCGCCCCTCGGTGGTCAGCCGCTGCCCGGGCAGCAACGCCCGCCACGCCGGGTCGGTGGCGAGCAGCAGGACCCGCAGGGACGCGACGACCCGCACGCCGTCGGGGCCGGTCAGGGCGACCGACTCGGCCCGCACCAGCAGGGTCGCGGGGCGGCCCGCGACGCCCCGGAGCGGGCGCGGGTCGGCCCGTACGACCAGGTCGGCGGTGACCGTGGCCCGGTCGTCGACGAGCGCGCGGACGGCGGGGGCGTCCCGGACGCCGAGCCGGGCGGCCGTCGCCGTCGCCCCGCACACCACGCCGAGCAGCACGGCCACGGCGATCCACCCGTGCCGCCGGACGGGGCCCGCAGGGCGTCCCAACCAGCCGAGCAGGTGCGCCGCGACGAGCGCGGCCAGCCCGGCCGCCCCGGCGGCGAGCAGCGCCGCCGACCGGGCGCTCAGGTGCAGGCTCGCCAACGCGGCCAGCCAGGCGGCCACGGCCAGCCCGGCCAGCCGCAGGTCGGGCCCGTCCCCGGCACCGGCGACCCGCTCGGCCGGCGGATCGCCCGCTGTCCCGACCCCGGCCAGCAGAGCCCCGGGTGCGGTGACGACCGCGCCGCCGTGGCCTGCCGACGCATCCGCCGCCGGCGCCCCCGCGCTCCCGCTCACACCGTCACCAGTTCCTTGAGCTGCTCGTACCGGGAGTCGCCGATGCCCTCCACCTGGCGCAGGTCGCCCACCGAACGGAACCCCCCGGTGCGGTCGCGGTGGTCGAGGATGCGCTGGGCCAGCACCGGTCCCACCCCGGGCAGCGTGTCGAGCTGGGCGAGGGTGGCCGTGTTCAGGTTGATCAACCCGGCCGGGGCCGCCCCACCCCCGGCGGCCGGCTGCCCAGGTGCGGCCGGGGCGGCACCCGGCTGACCCGGCGGGGCGGTGACACCGACCAGGATCAGCTCGCCGTCGACGACTTTGCGGGCCGGGTTGAGCAATGCCACGTCGACGCCGGGCAATGCGCCGCCGGCGGCCTGCACCGCGTCGCCGACCCGCGCGCCCGCCGGCACCCGGACCAGCCCGGGGCGGCGTACTTTGCCGGCGACGGCCACCACCAGCTCACCGCCCGGCGTCGGGGCGGCGACCGGCGCTTCCGCCCCCGGTGTCGCGTCGAAGCCGGCGGCGGCGGACGGCTCGGCCCGGACGGGTTCGGCCTGCGGGCGGGAGCGCCACGCCCAGAAGCCGGCGGCGAGCACCACCGCGACAGCTACCGCCGCCAGCGCACGCACGCCCCGCCGGCCGGGGTCGAACGCGCCGGGCCCCGGCAGCCGCGACGACCACGACGCGGACGCCGGTTCGCCGTCGGGGCCGAGCGTCGACTCGCCGGAACGCCCCGAATCGTCGCCGCCGAGCAGGCCGCCGCGCCCCAGACCACCGCCCCCGGGTGAACCGGCGCGCCCCAGACCGTCGTCTCCGGCCGAGCCGGACCGGCCCAGGCCACCGCCCCCGAACGAGCCGGACCGACCCAGAGCGTCACCCCCGAGCGAGCCGGACAGGCCCAGAGCGTCACCCCCGAGCGGGTCCCGGACGGGAGACGACGCGCGGGCGATCCGTCGGCCCGAGCCGGGGTGCCGTTCCCCCGGCCAGGGCACCGGCCGCTCGATCATCGACCCGTCGGCGAGCGGCCACCGGTCCTCCGGCGGCACCACGACGGCCCGCCCCACAGCAGGCCCACCCGTCGGTCCCGGTGCCGGCGGCCGTCCGGCCGCCTCGGGCCGCCCGCCCGCCGGTGGCGCGACCGGCTCCGCCGGCACGGCCGGGCGTACTGCGGGTGTAGCCGGCGACGGGTCGCCCGCCAGCCATCGCAGTCGCCGCCGTACGACCGTCTCCTCGTCGTCTGACACGGCGCGAGGTTAGGCCGGCACAAGGCCCCTCCGAGGCCCACCGACCACCGCCTGTGGACAACGAAGGCCCTTGTGGACAACCGCCTGATCATGCCCACCATGTGCTAAGGCAGCGAAACCCCACCCCACCCGGCAGCCCGCGCCCCCAGCCACCCGGTGATCAAGAAGTTTGCGTCACCGTCGAGATCAATCCTGACGCTTTTCTCTTGATCGACGGGTCGGGGGTGCCGGGGGTGGTCGGTGATGTCGTATTCGACTCAGCTCCCTATGCAGCAGGGGAAGCACTCCCGCACCGACGGTCCCCGCCACCTGGTCCGGGACCAGTGGCCGGACCTACCACCGGGACGGCAGGCGACAGCGCTCGGCGGCGGGATCTGCGGTCAGTGGGCCTCGGGGTCCAGGCCGAGCGCGGCCCGACCGCCGTCGACCGGCAGGGTGACGCCGTTGACGAAGCTCGCCTGCGGCGAGAGCAGGTACGCCACCGCCTCCGCCACCTCGTCCGGGCGGCCGATGCGGCCCACCGGGTGCAGCCGGCCGAGTTCCGCCTCGACCCGCGCCGCATCGGCCGGCGGGAGGCCGGCGAGGAACGTCTCGTGCCGCTCGGTCACCACCGAGCCCAGCGCGACGGCGTTAGTCCGGATGCCGTGCCGGCCGTGGTCGACGGCCAGCGCCCGGGTCAGCCCCTCCACGGCGGCCTTCGCCACGGAGTACGGCAGTGCGCCGGGGACTGCCCGACGGGCCTGGTGGGAGGAGACGTTGACGATCGCCCCACCACGCCCGGCGGCCCGGAACCGACGGACGGCCGTCGCGGCGCCGACCACGGCCGGCCGTACGTTGAGCCCGATCAGCTCGTACAGCTCGGCGGGGTCGGTGGAGTCGGCCACGCCATCACGGAACACCGCCGCGTTGTTGACCCAGCCGGCCAGCGGTGCGGCGCGTTCGGCGAGGTCCGCCGCGCGGGCGGCGTCGTCCGCGTCACCGGCGTCGCCGACGACGGCGCGCACCCGGTCCCCGGCGGGGTGCGTCCGGGTCCACTCCGTCGTCGCCGGGTCGCGTTCCAGCACCACCACCGTGTCACCGGGGGCGAGCAGCCGCTCGACGATCGCCCGGCCGATCCCCCGGCCCCCGCCCGTCACCACGAAGGAGCCACCCATCAGCGTGCCTCCACCTCTCCGTCAGGCCCCGAGCCGACCGGCCCCGAATCGACCGAACCCGCACCGGCCGGGCCCGAGCCGGATTCCCGCCCGCCCAGGCCGGGACGGCGGTGCACGACGACGCAGGCCAGCCCCGGGCCGGCGTGCGCGGCGACCACCGCGCCGGCCTCCGTGACGTACGTCGAACGGACCCGGCCGCCGAGCCGCTCGGTGAGCGCGGCGAGGAGCTGCTCGGCGCGTTGCGGGGCGGCGAGGTGGTGCACGGCGAGGTCGACGTCGGCGTCGCCGGCCGCCTCGACGGCGAGGTCGACCAGGCGGGCCACGCCCCGGCTGGCGGTGCGCACCTTGTCCTTGAGCACGATCGCCCCGTCCGGCATGTGCATGATCGGCTTGACCGACAGGGCGGTGCCGAGCAGCGCCTCGGCGGCCCCGATCCGGCCGCCCCGGCGCAGGAACTCCAGGGTGTCGACATAGAAGTAGATCGTGGTGCGGTCGATCGCGTCGGCCGCCGCGCGGCGTACCCCCGGAAGGTCGGCGCCCACGGCGGCGGCCTCGGCGGCCGCGAGCGCCGGGAAGCCGAGGCCCATGCCGGTGGAGCGGCTGTCGACGACCGCGACCCGGTCGCCGCCGACCTGCGCGGCGGCGAGCCGGGCGGCCTCGACGGTGCCGGACAGCTCGGCGGACAGGTGCACCGAGACCACCGCGTCGGCACCGGCGTCGAGCAGGTCGCGGTACGTCCGCGCGAACTGCTCCGGTGCCGGGCGGGAGGTGCTGACCGAGACCCGCCGGCCGCCGAGCGCCCGGGTGGCGTCGTCGGGGAACGTCTCGACGCCCTCCAGCCCCTCCGCGCCGTTGAGCACCACGGTCAGCGGCACGACGGTGAGCCCGCGCTGGCGCACCAGCTCGGGCGGGAGGTAGGCGGTGGAGTCGGTGACGACCGCGACGGGCATTCCGGCACCGTAGCCGATCCGGGCCCAGGCCGCCGGGGCCACCTGGCCCGCCCGCCCGGGAACAGTGGCCCGGGACGCCGCCGGGTCAGACCGCCTCGGCTGCCGCCGTGGTGGTCAGCACGCCGACGTTGTGCGCCCGCAGGTGCCAGCCCCGCGTGCCACTGTCGCGCAGCTCGGTCCAGTGGCAGTTGCGCAGGGCACCGATCGCCCGCAGCACCGCGTGGTCCCAGCCGAGCAGGTGCCCGCAGCCCTGCCGGGCCGCGCCACCGTGGGTGGCGATCACGATCGTCGCGCCGGGCGCGGCGTCGGCCGCGTCCTGCAGGGCGCCGCCGACCCGCTTGCCGAGGTCGTCGAGGCTCTCGATGTCGGCGCCCGGGTCGGGGTGGCCGGCCCGCCAGCGGGCGTGCTCGTCGGGGTAGCGCTGCTCCGCCTCGGCGAGCTCCAGCCCCTGCCACCGCCCGAAGTACCGCTCGCGCAGCCGGGGGTCGGCACGCACCGGCAGGCCGGTGAGCGCGGCGAGGGCGGCGGCGGTGTCGGCGGCGCGGCGCAGGTCGCTGGCCACGATCGCGTCGGGGCGCAGGGCCGCGAGCAGCGGCGCGGCGGCGGCGGCCTGCTCGCGGCCGAGGTCGTTGAGGGGTATGTCGGTCTGGCCCTGCACCCGGCTCGCGGCGTTCCAGTCAGTGTTGCCGTGCCGCCAGACGATCAGTCGGGTCATTCGGCCGGTGCGGTGCCGGCGGCGGCGTCGGCCTCGACCAGGTCCCGGTCGACGAACGGGATCTGCGGGCAGTCCTTCCAGAGCCGGTCGAGGGCGTAGAACTCGCGCTCCTCGGTGTGCTGGACATGGACCACCATGTCGACGTAGTCGAGCAGCACCCAGCGCCCGCCCCGCTCGCCCTCGCGCCGGACCGGCTTGGCCTTCTCCGGCAGCTCCAGCAGCCGCTCCTCGATGGCGTCGACGATGGCCAGCACCTGACGCTCGTTGGGGGCGGCGGCGAGCAGGAACGCGTCGGTGATGGCGAGCTGGTCACCCACGTCGATGATGACGATGTCCTGCGCCTTCTTGTCGGCCGCGGCCTGGGCGGCGGCCATCGCCAGCTCGTGAGCGCGTTCGGAAACTGTCACCGTTCTCCTTCGATCAACCGTGCGACCCTCCAAGCGTCTCACACCCGTCGGCGTGACGACCTGTCGGTTCTGGCCGGTTTCGGGGACGAACGACCGCATATCCGGCGCGATCACTGCTGATAGAGGCGCCGTTTCGCGATGTACTGCACCACACCGTCGGGCACCAGATACCAGACCGGTTCGCCCCGGGCCACCCGGGCGCGGCAGTCCGTCGACGAGATGGCCATCGCGGGCACCTGCACCAGGCTCACCGTGTCGGCGGGCACGTGCTCGTCGGTCAGCTCGAACCCGGGGCGGGTGACGCCGATGAAGTGGGCCAGCGCGAAGATCTCGTCGAGATCCTTCCAGGACAGGATCCGCTCCAGCGCGTCCGCGCCGGTGATGAAGTAGAGCTGCACCTTCGGCCCGTACTCGGCGTGCAGGTCGCGCAGCGTGTCGACGGTGTACGTCGGCCCACCCCGGTCGATGTCGACCCGGCTGACCTGGAACCGGGGGTTGGACGCGGTGGCGATGACGGTCATCAGGTAGCGGTCCTCGGCCGGGGTGACCGGCTGGTCCGCCTTCTGCCACGGCTGCCCGGTCGGCACGAAGACGACCTCGTCCAGCCCGAACCGGTCGGCCACCTCGCTGGCCGCGACCAGGTGACCGTGGTGGATCGGGTCGAACGTGCCGCCCATGATCCCGACCCGCCGGATGTCTTCCCGCACCCGCAGATCGTATGCGGGCCGCGCGCGGCGGTGCCCCCGACCCGGTTCTCGACCCCTCCCCGACCCGGGCCGCGGGCGCGGCCGGGGCCAGGGGAAGGCCGAAGACGGGACGGAACAGGGCGTTACGGTCCCCGGGCCGCGGCGGATCAGGCCGAGGCGGCGGCCACGGCGGTGCGGGCCACCAGGGCGCGGCGCAGGTCGTCGTCGGCGTCGGTGACCACCCGGCGCAGGCCGGGCGTGACGTCGTCGCGGGCCAGCAGCGCCGCGGCCAGTTCCCGGGTGGGCTGTGCCACGGCGTAGCGGGGGTAGGCGTCGGCCGCGACCTGGTCGGCGACCCAGGGGGTACGCCTGCGCGCCGCCGCCGGCATGTCGGCGAAGTACCGCTCGACGTACGGCCCGGTCAGCTCGGCCTGCTCGGGCTGCCAGAACCCCTGCGCGGCCGCCTCGACCAGCCGGTTGGACAGCTCGGTGTTGCGCACCACGATCTCCCACGCCGCCGCCTTCGCGGCCGGGTCGGGCAGCGCGGCCCGGCACCGGGCGGCTCGCTCGGCGCCGGTGGCGCTCGGGTCGGCCACCCTTTCGGCGGCGATCTCGGCCTCCCCGGCCGCGCCGAGCACCACGAGCCGGCCCAGCAGCGCCCAGCGCAGCTCGGCGTCCACGGCCAGCCCGGCGGGGACGCCGTCGCCGGCCAGCCAGCCGGCGAGCAGGTCGGCGTCGGTGCTGGCCCCGATCAGGGCCCGGGCGGCGGCGAGCTGCCGCGACCCGCCCGGCTCGGCGGCGGCGAGCAGGCGCTGGCCGGCACCGGCGAGCCGGAGCAGCGCCGCGTCCCGGGCGAGGGGGTCGAGATAGCGGTCGACCAGCGGCCGGACGGTGCGCAGCACGTCCTCCACGATGATCACCTCGGTCTCGCCGGGGAGGGCCGCGGCGACCAGCTCCACCAGGGCGGCGACGGGCCGCTCGCCGTCGGTGGCCGCGTCCAGCGCCTCGCCCCACAGCAGGGCCCGGGCCAGCGGGTCGGCCAGGGTCGGCAGCACCAGCGGCACCGCGTCGACGGAGGCGGGGTCGAGGCGGATCTTGGCGAAGGTGAGGTCACCGGCGTTGGGCAACAGCAGCTGGGCGGCCGGCTGCCCGCGTAGCCCGGCGAGGACCGTCCGGCCGCCGTCGGAATCCGGGTCGAGGTCGACCTCGTCGCGGGTGACGGTGCCGTCGGCGGCGTACCGGGCGACGCCGACGCGGTGCGGGCGCAGCACCGGGTGGCCGGCCGGGGCGGTCTGCACGATCGCCGCGTCCGCGTACCGGCCGTCGGCGTCGAGCGTCACGTCGGCCCGCAGGGTGTTGACCTGGGCCCGGCGCAGCCAGCGCTCGGCCCAGCCCGACAGGTCCCGCCCGGCGGCGGTGGAGAGCGCGCCGAGCAGGTCGGTGAGGGTGGCGTTGCCGAACCGGTGCGCCGCGAAGTGGGCGTTCAGCCCGGCCAGGAACGCGTCGTCGCCGAGCCAGGCGACGAGCTGGCGCAGCACGCTGGCGCCCTTGGCGTACGAGATGCCGTCGAAGTTGAGCAGCGCCAGGGCGGCGTCGGCGACCTCCTCCGGCGCGACGGGATGGGTGGAGGGACGCTGGTCGGCCGCGTACCCCCAGCCCTTGCGGCGCAGGGCGAACGTCGTCCACGCCCGGTCGAACCGGGTCGCCTCGGCGGTGACCCGGGTGCCCAGGTACTCCGCGAACGACTCGTTGAGCCACAGGTCGTCCCACCAGCGCATGGTGACCAGGTCGCCGAACCACATGTGGGCCATCTCGTGGGCGATGGTGGTGGCCCGCAGCTCGCGCTGGGTGTCGGTGACCGCCGAGCGGAACACGAGGTCGTCGCGGAAGGTGACCAGGCCCGGGTTCTCCATCGCGCCGGCGTTGAACTCCGGCACGAACGCCTGGTCGTACTTGCCGAAGGGGTAGCGCTCGGCGAACAGCTCGTGGAACCGGTCCAGGCACTGGCGGGTGACGGTGAGGATCTCCTCGACGTCGGCGTCCAGGTGGGCGGCGAGCGAACGCCGGCACCAGACGCCCAGCGGGATGCCGTCGTGCTCGGCGCGGCGCACGTGCCAGGGCCCGGCGATCAGCGTGACGAAGTACGGCGCCAGCGGGGCCGTGGGGGCGAACTCCCAGCGCCCCGGCCGGGGCGTCGCGGCCAGCGCGCCGTTGGCGGCGACCGTCCACTGCGGCGGCGCGGTGACGGCGAGCCGGACCGGGGCCTTCAGGTCGGGCTGGTCGAAGGCGGCGAAGATGCGCTGCGCGTTGTCCAGGAAGGACATGGCGTAGAGGTAGGTCTCGCCGTCGGCGGGGTCGACGAACCGGTGCAGCCCCTCGCCGGTGTTCGAGTAGGCCATCTCGGCCTCGACGACCAGCGTGTTGGCCTCGGCGAGGCCGGTCAGCGGCAGCCGGTTGCCGGCGAGCGTCGCCGGGTCGAGGGGCCGCCCGTTCAGGCGTGCCCCCAGCAGTTGCGCGGGCAGCACCTCGACGAAGGTCTCCGCGCCGGGGGTCGCCCGGAAGCGGATGGTGGCGTGCGAGCGGAACCGCTCGTCGCCTGCGGTCAGGTCGAGGTCCACGTGGTAGGACTCGACGGTAATCAACGCGCCACGCGCGGTCGCCTCTACACGGCTCAGGCTCGGCATCCGCTTATCCTGCCCGATGGGGAACCACACTCGTTTCCCGTCACGGCATGCGATGGAGGAAGCAACAATGGGTCAGCACCCCAAGGGCGACTTCGACCTGTCCCGGGCGGTCTGGCAGCGGGCCGAGGGGGACACCTCGGAAGGCGCGGTCGAGGTGGCCTTCGTCGACGACCTGATCGGCATGCGCAACTCCGCCGAGCCGGACGGCCCGGTGCTCGTCTTCACCCAGGCCGAGTGGGACGCGTTCGTCGCCGGCGCCCAGGACGGCGAGTTCGACCTGGACTGAACCGGGCCGCCGGGCCGCGACCGCCTGTAGCCCGCGGGGACGGCACGCCGACGTGCGTCCCCGGGAGCGGCAGCCGGTCACGGCCCGGCCCCAAACCTCCCAAATCGCCCGAAACGCCCGTCAGTCGCCGTCGCCCCAGCCGAGGCCGCCGGGGCCCGGGGCGTGATGGAAGCCGGGGTGACCGGCCACGTCGGCGCAGCGCTCCCCGTCGGGGCCGATCGCCCCGCAGAACAGCCGCTCGGCCCGGTGCCAGGCGTCGGCCGGGGACAGCGCGGCGGCCCCGAGGGCCAGCTCGGGGCGGAGCACGCTCAGCCCTTCGGCGTACGTCACGGCCAGCTCGCGGGCCAGGTCGGGCCCGGCGGCGGCGAAGCCGAGATGCACGGTGAACCAGCGCGGTGGGCGCTGCTCCCGGCGGGGCCGGGCGAGCAGCGGGCCCACCGGCTCCCCGCCGCCGGCCCGGCCCGCGCCCAGCGCGTCGACCGCCCGCCGCTGTCGCCAGTATCGCGACGCGTTCTCCCGCATGTGTCCTCCCCGTCGTGACTGCCCGGACGCTCCCGCCACCGGCGGCCCGAGCGCCCCGGACCGACCGGTCGCCGGCCCGTGCGCTCCAGATAACCAGGTTCCCGGCGCCCTGGGAGGGGCCAGCCGGCGCCCGCCGCGCGGACCGCCGTCGCGCCGTCGGCCTCCGCAAGCCTCGACCGGGCTCGGCCGGGCTGCGGGGATTCGGCCGCCGCGACGTGGGTAGACGAACCCCCACCGCGCGGTGCCACCGGGCGGGGAACGTCAGGAGGGGTCCGATGGCCAGCATGCCGGCCGACCGCAGCCCGGACAGCACCCTGGCCCTGCTGCGGGAGGGCTACCGGTTCATCGGCGACCGCTGCGACCGGTACGGCACCGACATCTTCCAGACCAGGCTGCTGCTCGAACCGACCATCTGCCTGCGCGGCCGACCGGCGGCGGCGATCTTCTACGACCCCGAGCGCTTCGTCCGGGCGGGCGCGGCGCCGAAGCGGATGCAGCGGACCCTCACCGGCGTGGGCGGGGTGCAGGGCCTCGACGGGGCAGCCCACCACGACCGCAAGGCCATGTTCATGTCGATCATGACGCCGTCGGCGGTCCGGCAGCTCGGCCAGCTCTTCGACGACGAGTGGCGGGCCCGGGTGCCGGCCTGGGAGCGTGCCGGCCGGGTGGTGCTGCACGACGAGGTGGCCCCGCTGCTCACCCGGGCCGTCTGCGCCTGGGCCGGTGTGCCGCTGGCCGACACCGAGGTGGCCCGGCGCACCGCCGTCATGCGGTCGATGATCGAGGGGCCCACCGCGTTCGGCCCCCGGCACTGGCGGGGCCGGGTCGGCCGCCGCCGCGGCGAGCGGTGGCTCGGGGAGGTCGTCGAACGCGCCCGGGTGGGCGTCCTGCCGGCCCCGCCGGGCAGCGCGCTGCGGGCGATCGCCGAGCACCGGGACGGCCGGGGGCAGCTGCTGCCCCGCCGGATCGCCGCCGTGGAGCTGCTCAACGTGCTGCGACCCACCGTCGCTGTCGACCGTTTCGTGGTCTTCGCCGCGCTCGCCCTGCACGACCACCCGCAGTGGCGCGACCAGGTGCGCGGCGACGACGACGCCACCGAGTGCTTCGTACAGGAGGTACGCCGCTACTACCCGTTCTTCCCCGTCGCCGCCGCCCGGGTGCGGCGCTCCTTCGACTGGCAGGGGCACCACTTCCCGCAGGGCCGGCGGGTGCTGCTCGACCTGTACGGCACCAACCACCACGAGGCGCTCTGGCCCGAGCCGGAACGGTTCCGCCCGGAGCGCTTCGCCGGCTGGCGCGGCGACCCGTACGCGCTGGTGCCGCAGGGCGGCGGCGAGCACCTGACCGGCCACCGCTGCGCCGGCGAGTGGATCACCATCGAGCTGCTGAAGCGGGCCGTCACCAACCTGACCACGACCATGCGCTACGAGGTCCCGCCGCAGGACCTCGCGATCGACCTACGGCGGATGCCCGCCCTGCCGCCGAGCGGCCTCGTCATCGCCGACGTGCGCCGCACCGCCTGACCCCGGTGCAAGGAAGGGCCCCCTGTTAACGCATTCTGTTGTACAGGGGACCCTTCCCAACCCGGGGCCGCGAGCTGCGGCGGGATCTCCTCCGTCAGTACCGCACCTGGTCGCGGGACTGCTGCGCGTGGTCCTTCACGTCGTGGGCGGCCGACCGGGTGTCGTCGCGAACGGCGTGCACGGCGTCCTGGGCGGTGGCCTTCACCGACTCGCCCGCGTGCTGCGCCGGCTCGCGCAGCTCCTCCCTCAGCTCGCCGGCGACCTCGCCGAGCTTCTCCTTCACCGCGCCGGCGTGCGCGCCGGCCCGCTCCTTGACCTGGGCGGCCACCTGCTGCTCGCGGCGGCTCGCCGGGATCAGGGAGGAGACCAGCATGCCGACGCCGAAGGCGATCAGGCCGGCGGCCAGCGGGTTGCCCTCGGACTTCTCCCGCAGCACCTGCGGCGCCCGCTGGGCGGCGTCGCCGACGGTGGAGGCCGCCGAGTGCGCCTTGTCGCTCACCGTGGACGCGGCCGACGACGCCCGGTCGGCCACCGCGTGGGCGGCGTGTCCGGTGCTGTGGCCGTAGTCGGAAGCGGTGCCCATGACCTTGTCCCTCACATTCTGCAGCGCGTTGCGCGCCCGCTGCTTGCGGTCGTCGACGATGCGGCCCGGGCTGACCTTGTACGCCAGGGCGTCCACGTCGGTGCTGAGGCTGTTGCGGGTGGCCTCGATCTCCCGGCGGATCTGGTCGGGATCGGTGCTCATCGGGTGACTCCCTCCGGGTGGGGCTTGAGCGCGTCGGGAATGCGCTGCACGCTGTCGTTGGTCTGCCTGAGGCCGCGTACGCGCTGGGCGTGCTTCTTGGCCAGGGAGTAGAGGACGGCGGCGATCGCGCCCCACAGCACGGCGACGATCAACGCGGCCCAGCCGGCGTCCAGCACGTTGGACAGCCCGGCCCAGAGCGCGATCGACAGGAACAGCGCCACCATGTACCCGCCGAAGCCGGCGCCGCCGAACAGTCCGGCGGCCTTGCCTGCCTTCCTGCCCTCCTGGCGGATCTCGGCCTTGGCCAGCTCCACCTCCTGGCGCATCAGCGTGGACAGGTCGGTGCTCACCTGGCGCAGCAGCTCACCGATCGAGCTGCTCCTGACCTCGTCCGCGGTGTGCGGGGCACCCGCGGGGTGGTACCCGGAGTCGAGTCCGGGGTCCTGCGTCGGCGCGGTCATGCCGTTTCCTCCCTTCGGCTGGCTCGACGGCTCACGGGCGGGAAGCGCCGCTGGACGGCACGCCCGGCAGCGGGTCGGTCTGGGTCACCGGGGGCAGCGGCGTCCCGGTGCCGTCCGCCGGGTCGGCGTAGCCGGTGGTGGTGCCCGGGTCGGGGTAGGCCGCGCCCTGGCCGGTGTGGCCGGCCTCGGGGGTCGGATCGAGGTAGCCGCCCGGGGGGATCTGGTCCGGCACGGCACGCTGGGCCGGCGGCGTCGGGATGACGGCGGTGCGCTCCGGGTCGTACGCCGGGGTCGAGCCGCCGCCGGGGCCGTCGGACGCCGCGGACAGCCCCCTGGTCAGCCGGCCGGCGAGCACGCCGAGCACGGCGGCGCCGACGAGGAAGGTGCCCGGGTTACGGCGGGCGTAGTCCTTGACCTCGGTGAGGATGTCGCCGGGCTGCCGCTCCTCCAGCCAGCCGGCCACGCCGTTGACGCGCTCGGCGGCCTGGTGGGCCAGCTCGGTCACCGGGCCGGACTGGCCGCTGTTCTGCGCCATCGTGCGCATCTCGTCGGCCAGCGAACGCAGCCCGCCGGCCGCCCGGCGCTGCTGCTCCCCGGCCTGCCCGGCGAACTGGTCGCGGGCCTCGCCATAGAGGTTGCGGGCCTGCCGCGCGGCCTCGCCGACGACCTCCCGGCCCTGCTCCCTGGCGGTCTGCGCCACCGCACCGCCCGCGTGCACGGCCTCCGAGCCCACCTGGCGGGCCTGATCGCGTACGCCGTGGCCGTTGCTCGACTCCTGCCCGTACGTGGACGTCGTGGGTGAGAGATCGTAGGTCATGATGTCCCTTCCGCTCGATAAGTCGTCGCGGTAGTCAAATCAGGGGATTCGCCGGCGTTCATCCTGCCGGCGTCTTTTGACCTACCCTCGCTCCGAGGGCCCACACCTGATTCCCGGTTTCTCTGCGGAACGTGTCGCCGCGCACACACAATGGAGGATCGTCGGGGGCTGCTGATCCATGGAGGTGACATCGATGGCGCGTGACCGGCAGCGCCCACGGGCCCGGGTGCAGGTGGCCGCCGTCGCGGTGGCCGTGCTCTTCCTCCTGCTCGGGGTGCTCGGCTTCGTCCCGGGCATCACCACCGGATACGACGACCTGACCTTCGCCGGGCACCACTCGGGCGCCGAGCTGCTGGGGCTGTTCCAGGTCTCGGTCCTACACAACGCCCTGCACCTGATCTTCGGGCTGGCCGGGCTGGCCCTGGCCCGCAGCGTCGCCGGGGCCCGGGTCTTCCTGGCCGGCGGCGGCGCACTCTATCTCGGGCTCTGCCTCTACGGGCTGTTCGTCAAGTTCGCCGAAAACGAGCACGGCGCGGCCAACTTCATCCCGCTCAACGGCGCGGACGACTTCCTGCACCTGCTGCTCGGCCTCGGCATGCTCGCCCTGGGCCTGCTGCTGTCCAACCGGGTGGGCACGGGCGGTCGGCTGGACGACCCGATCGACCGCCCCTGACCGGGCCGCCCCGCCCGGCCGGCGCGCGCCCGCGAAGTCAGGCGGCCACCGGGAGGCGCTTGGCGAAGCAGCGGCTGTACGGGTTGTCGACGTACTCGCCGTACACGGGGATGGGGGCGTACCCGCAGGAGGTGTAGAGGCCGATGGCCGCCGGCAGGTAGCTGCCGGTCTCCAGCCGCAGCTCGGCGTACCCCTGCTGGAAGGCCAGGTCCTCCAGGGCGGCCAGCAGCTGGCGGGCGATCCCCCGGCCCCGGAAGGCGGGCCGGACGTACATCCGCTTCAGCTCGCCGGTGCGCGGGTCGAGCTCCTGGATGCCGCCGCACGCGACGGCCCGGCCGGCGTCGACGACGGCGAGGTAGCGGATGTCGTCGTGGGTGACGGTCACCTGCCCGTCCAGCCCGCCGTCGGCCTCGCGCAGCTCACGCTGCTGCGCCACGACCAGGGTGGCGATCTCCGGGTCGGTCGTGGGCCGCGATTCGATCAGCATCCCGTCAAGCTAGGCGCGGCGGATTTCCGGCAGGTTTCCGGCGGGCGACCCGCCGGCGGAGGCCCCGCGAGCGGTCGTCGTCGCGTCGCCGGGCCGCTCCCCGTCGCCGCCTACTTCTCGTCGCTCGCCCACTGCTCGTCGTCGAGGTCGTCGGCGAGGTCGTCGTCGGCGGTCGGCTCGTCGTCGGTGACGTCGGCCCCCAGCTCGTCGGCGGGCCGCACCCGGCGGGCCTTGCGCGCGGCGAGCCGCTCGGCGGCCGAGGGGCGGCTCGACTTCTCCTCCAGCCGCACGTCGGTGCCCCGGTTGCCGGGGACGAAGTCGACACCCGCGTAGAGGGTGGGCTGCCAGTCGAACTCGCGCTCGCCGATGCGCACCAGGTCGCCCGGGTTCGCCCCGGCCTTGGCCAGCTTGTCCTCGACGCCGAGGCGGGCCAGCCGGTCGGCCAGGTAGCCCACGGCCTCGTCGTTGTCGAAGTTCGTCTGCCGCACCCAGCGCTCCGGCCGCTCGCCCCGGACGGTGAACGATCCGTCCGGCTCGGCGGTGATGGTGAAGCCGGTGTCGTCGACCGCCCTCGGGCGGATGACGATCCGGGTCGGCTCGGCCGGCGGGGCGGCGGCGCGGGCCTTCTCGACCAGCTCCGCCATGGCGAACATCAGCTCCTTGAGGCCCTCGTGCGTCGCCGCGGAGACCTCGAACACCCGCAGGCCACGGGCCTCCAGGTCGGCGCGGACGATGTCGGCGAGGTCCCGGCCGTCCGGCACGTCGATCTTGTTGAGGGCGACGAGGCGGGGCCGGTCGGTGAGCCCGCCGTACTGGCTCAGCTCCGACTCGATGGCGTCGATGTCTGCCAGCGGGTCCCGGCCCGGCTCCAGCGTCGCGGTGTCGATCACGTGCACCAGCACCGCACAGCGCTCGACGTGCCGGAGGAACTCCAGCCCGAGGCCCTTGCCGGTGGCCGCGCCGGGAATGAGGCCGGGCACGTCGGCGACGGTGAAGGTGTGGTTGTCGACCCGGACCACGCCCAGGTTCGGCACGAGGGTGGTGAACGGGTAGTCGGCGATCTTCGGCTTGGCGGCGGAGATGACCGAGATCAGCGACGACTTGCCGGCCGACGGGAAGCCGACCAGGCCCACGTCGGCGACGCTCTTGAGCTCCAGCACCACGTCGAGCTGCTCGCCGGGCTCGCCCAGCTCGGCGAAGCCGGGGGCCTTGCGCCGGGCGTTGGCCAACGAGGCGTTGCCCCGGCCGCCCCGGCCGCCCCGGGCCACCTCGAACGTGGTGCCCGCGCCGACCATGTCGGCCAGCACCTCGCCGCCGGGGGTCTGCACGACGGTGCCGTTGGGCACCTTGAGCACCAGGCCGCGCCCGTTCGCGCCGTCCCGGTTCGAGCCCGCGCCGCCCTTGCCGTTCTCGCCCTTGACGTGCGGGTGGAAGTGGAAGTCGAGCAGGGTGTGCACCTGCGGGTCGACGACCAGGGTCACGCTGCCGCCGTGCCCGCCGTTGCCGCCGTCCGGGCCCCCGAACGGCTTGAACTTCTCCCGGTGGATCGAGACACAGCCGTGCCCGCCGTCGCCGGCCTGCAGGTGCAGGACGACCCGGTCCACGAACATCGTCACGTCGTCAATCCTTCCAGCGGGAGACGCCCCGCACGTACGAGAAAAAGCGAAGCGGGCCGGGACCAACCGGTCCGCGGCCCGCGACGCGTCGAAACTACTGCTGCGGCACGATGCTGACGGTCTTGCGACCGCGCTTGGTGCCGAACAGGACCGAGCCGGCGGCCAGCGCGAAGAGCGTGTCGTCGCCGCCGCGGCCGACCAGGTCACCGGGGTGGAACTTGGTGCCACGCTGCCGGATGAGGATCTCACCCGCGCTGACGACCTGACCACCGAAGCGCTTCACGCCGAGTCGCTGGGCCGCGGAGTCACGGCCGTTGCGCGAGCTGGACGCACCCTTTTTGTGAGCCATCTGAGGACGACCTACTTCCCGCTGGAGATGCCGGTCACCTTGACCTGGGTCAGCGGCTGGCGGTGACCCTGGCGCTTGTGGTAGCCGGTCTTGTTCTTGAACTTGTGAATCTTGATCTTCGGGCCCTTGGTGTGCGCGGCGATCTCGCCGGACACCGCGACCTCGGCAAGCTTCGCCGCGTCGGTCACCAGGTCGTCACCGTCGACGAGGAGCACCGCGGTGAGCTTCACCGCGTCGCCGGGGGCACCGGCGAGCTTCTCGACCTCGATCACGTCGCCCTCGGCGACCTTGTACTGCTTGCCGCCGGTCTTGACGATCGCGTACATCGGAGGCGGACTCCCTGTCGTTGAGGCTGCTGGCGGTCGTTCCCTCGGCGGCTCGCCGGGTAGCAGAAGCGCGGCGGCGCGGGCACGCGGGAACTCGGCACACCAAAGTGCGCCGCAAGATAGCGTACGCCATCGGCGGGGCGACACCCAAACCGGGGTGCGCCGTCCCGCCGGCCGGCGGGGAGCCGGTCAGCGGGCGCAGAGCTGGTCGAGGCGCTGCTGGAGCTCGTCCAGCTCCTCCTCGTCGATCGCGTCCACGTCGGTGCCGAGCATCCCCACCTCGGTGGCGAGGTCGGCCAGGAGCGTCCGCAGCTGCGGGTCGGTCGCCCGGGTCGACTGCTCCCGCAGCGCCGTCCGCCAGCCGGTCAACGCCGCCTCCGCCCGCTTGCGGGCGGCCTCTGCCGTAGCGCTGTCGCTCGCGCCGACCGCACCGATCATCCGGCCCAGCTCCGCCACGTACGTGCGGACCGCCGCGCCGCTGGCCTGCTGGGCGGCGGCGCAGACCTCCGGGGCGTTCCCCCCGGCCGCGCCGCTCGCGGCGGGCGGCCCGCCCGACGCGCCGGGTGCCGCGCCCCCGCCGCCCGGGGTCGCCCCGCCGACCGCCGCCGGGGAGGAGCCGCCCGGGGAGTCGGCGGGGTCGGAGCCGGAGCGCTCGGCGGAGCAGGCCGCCGTGGCGGACAAGACGACCGCGGCGACGGTGAGGGCGAGCAGACGACGCATTCTTCTTCTCCTGACCGGGGGTGGCCGATCCTAACCGGGGTCCGGCACGCGACAGGACCCCCGCCCCGGTGCTGTCACCCGGGCAGGGGCCCTGCGAAACGCGCGGCCGGTCAGCCGGTCACGGGCGGGTACGCCGCCGGGTGCCACCCCGGCGGGAGCGCCGCCGGCCGCCACCGGTGTCGCCGCCGTCGCCGTCGCCCTCGTCGTCGCCGAGCGCGTCCGGATCGTCGGCACCCGCCAGCCGGGCGGACTCGCCCTGCTGGCTGTCCGCCACGGCCGGCGCGGCGGCGGTGTCCGCCTCGTACCGGGACAGGTCGTAGCCCATCGTGTCGTGGTAGTCGGCCTCGGTGTCGGCGTCGGCCGGCGCCTCGACCACCTCGACCACCGTGCGCTCCGGGGCCGCGCTCTTGCGCGCCCGACGCCGCGACGACGCCCCGCCGACCGACTCGGCCGGGGCCGGTGCGGCGGCGGGGGCCGCCGAGGCGACCGCCTTGACCTTGTCCCCCGCGCCGCCGCCCGAACGGGGCTTCTCCGGCACCGGCTCGGTGTGGATGATCAGGCCCCGCCCCTTGCAGCACTCGCAGGGCTCGCTGAACGCCTCCAGCAGCCCCGCGCCGATCCGCTTGCGGGTCATCTGCACCAGCCCGAGCGAGGTGATCTCGGTGACCTGGTGCTTCGTGCGGTCCCGGCCGAGGCACTCCGTGAGCCGGCGCAGCACCAGCTCGCGGTTGGACTCCAGCACCATGTCGATGAAGTCGATCACGACGATGCCGCCGATGTCGCGCAACCGGAGCTGGCGGACGATCTCCTCGGCCGCCTCCAGGTTGTTCCGGGTGACCGTCTCCTCCAGGTTGCCGCCGGAGCCGGTGTACTTGCCGGTGTTGACGTCGATGACGGTCATCGCCTCGGTGCGGTCGATCACCAGCGAGCCGCCGGAGGGCAGGAAGACCTTCCGGTCCAGGCCCTTGAGGATCTGCTCGTCAATCCGGTACGTGGCGAACACGTCGGTCGTGCCGGCGTGCCGGCGCACCCGGTCGACCAGGTCCGGCGAGACGTGCGAGAGGTAGGACTCGACCATCCCGTACGACTCGTCGCCCTCGATCACCAGCTCGCGGAAGTCCTCGTTGAACAGGTCCCGCACGACCCGGATGACCAGGTCCGGCTCCTCGTAGAGCAGCACCGGGGCGCCGCCGGAGGCGGCCTTGGCCTGGATGTCCTCCCACTGGGCCTGCAGGCGCTTGACGTCGCGGGCCAGCTCGTCCTCGCTCGCCCCCTCGGCGGCGGTCCGGACGATCACGCCCGCGCCGTCCGGGACCAGCTTCTTGAGCGCGTCGCGCAGCCGCTTACGCTCGGTGTCCGGCAGCTTGCGGCTGATGCCCGAGGCGTTGCCGTTCGGCACGTAGACCAGGTGCCGGCCGGAGAGCGCGATGTGGCTGGTCAGCCGGGCGCCCTTGTGCCCGATCGGGTCCTTGGTGACCTGCACCAGCACCGAGTCGCCGGAGCGCAGGGCCTGCTCGATCGACCGGGCCCGCCCCTCCAGGCCGGTGGTGTCCCAGTTGACCTCGCCCGCGTACAGGACGGCGTTGCGGCCGCGCCCGATGTCGACGAAGGCCGCCTCCATGCTCGGCAGGACGTTCTGCACCTTGCCGAGGTAGACGTTGCCGGCCATGGTGCCGGAGGAGTTGCGGGTGACGTAGTGCTCGACCAGCACGCCGTCCTCCAGGACGGCGATCTGGGTGCGGTCACCGCGCTGGCGGACGGCCATCACCCGGTCGACCGCCTCCCGGCGGGCCAGGAACTCGGACTCGCTCAGGATCGGCGGGCGGGTCCGGCGCTGCTCCCGGCCGTCCCGGCGGCGCTGCCGCTTGGCCTCCAGCCGGGTCGAGCCGGAGACACCCTGCACCTCGTCGACGGCCTTGCGCGGCTCCCGGATCTTGACGACCGTCGGCACGCCGTCGTCGGCGCCCCCGTCGGTGTCCCCGGCGCCCCGGCGGCGGCGACGCCGCCGACGACGGGTCAGCCCGTCCCCGCCCTCGTCGGTCTCGCCCTCGCCCTCGTCCTCGTCGCCCTCGGCTTCGGGCTCCTCGGCCTGGGCGGCCTCCTCGGCCTCGTCGTCGTCGGCCTCGTCCGCGCCGCCCTTGCCCCGGCCCCGGCCCCGGCGTCCCCGGCGGCGACGCCGACGGGCGGCGCTCTCCTCGTCTTCCTCGTCCTCGGCGGCCTCGGGCTCCTCCGCCTCGGCGGCCGGCTCCTCCTCGACCTCCGGCGCCTCGGCCTGCTCGACCGGCTCGACCTCGCGCCGGGCGCGGCGACGCCGGCGGGGCGGCTCGGGCTGCTCCTCGACCGGCTCCGGCTCCACCGGCGTCGACACCACGACCCGGGCGACCGGCGGCTCGTCCGGCTGCGGGGCCATGAAGAGGACGGTCGGCGCGGAGAGAACGGCCCGCCGCCGGCGGGTCCTCGGCTCGGCGGCCTCGACCGGCTCGCTGGGCGTGGCGGGCTCGGCGGCCACGGCGGGTTCGCTGGCCTGCGCGGGCTCGGCGGGCTCGGCGGGCTCGATGATCTCGGCAGCCTCGGCGGTGCCGGCCGGCAGTTCGACGGCACCGGAGACGGCCACCCCGGGCGGCACCTCCCCGGAACGGTTCTCGGCGCCGCTGGACCGGCGGCGGCCACGCCCGGCGGCGGCCCGGCCGGAAGCGGCCGGCTGGCTGGCCTCGGTCGCGCCGGCTGCCGGCTGGTCCACGGCACCGCCGGCAGCGGCAGCATCCGGCTGGGCTGCGGCAGCGGACGGCGGCTGGGCTGCCGGCGGCTCGGCCACGGCCGGCGTCGGCGCGGCCTCCGTCGGCTGCTCGCCCGGCGCGGCGGCCTCGGCCGGCTCGGCGGCCGGGGCCTCCGCCGGGGCCGCGGCGGCCTTGCGGCGGCGGGTCCGGGTGACCTTGACCGGGGGTACGACCTCCGCGCCGGCCTCCTCCGCGGCGGCGGCGACGATCGGCTCCGCCGTCGCCTTCGCGGTGGTCGCCTTCCGGCGTCGACGCGGCGTCTTCGGCGCCTCCTCCAGCTCACCGGCGACCGGGGCGAGGACCTCGGCCTGGGGGGCCTCCCCGCTGGCCGAGCCGGCGGAGGTGGACGCCTCCACCGGAGCCTCGGTCTGCTCCGGCTGGTTCAGCGGGGTGGCCCGCCGACGGGTGGCCCGCTTGCGGGGCGGCGGGGCCGGCGCCTCGGCGGCGGCATCCCCGGCGGCCTCGCCCTGCGCGGCGGTGGGCCCGCCGGCCGGGGCCGCCCCCTCGGCGGTGGGGCCGCCCGCGGTGAGATCCGCCGTGCCGGTGACGGTGTCACCGCCGGCGCGGCCGGTGTCGGTGGTGCGGTCAGCGGTGTCGCCGGCCGGCTGGGAACCGGTCCGTTCGCCGCCCTCGGGCTCGTTCTCGAGCATGGACGTTCTCCAGTTCTGGCTGCCCCGGGCGCGGGTGAGCGCTGCCACGCAGGGTCGCCGCAAAAGTGTTTCCGCCGGGCGCGCGAGCTGCGCGACCGCCGAAGTCTGCCTGCCAGAACGCTGACCGTCGGTCAACGCTCACACGATGGCTGCCCCGTCGCGATCCGCGTCCAACGGATCGACGATCTCGCCCTGTGCGGTCAACGTGCCCTGCGCCAGCCGGATCACCCTCGGGGAGACCGGCGGCTCCAGGTCGGCCACCGCGCGCAGGCCGGAAAGGACGTCATCGGGTCGCACGGACGGGGTGACCTGCCGGACGACCAGTTCGAGTATCGCACACGACACGCCCGGTGCCCCGGAAGGCGTCTCGACGGACCGGATCACATCGATCTTCATGACTGCCGCGCGGGCATCGAAGGTGCGCCGCCCCTGCTTCGTCATCCGCTCGACCTGAACCTCCCCCGCCGCCGCGAAAGCGGCCACGGCGCGCTCCAGCACGGCCGGCTCCACCTCCGGCAGCTCGATCCGCCAGTACGACGCCTCGATCCGGTCGGCCAGGCTGCCCCCGGCGGCGACGACCGCGTCGAGGACGTCGAGCCCGGGCGAGAGCGCGGCGTCCAGCGCCGCCCGGAGCTGCCCCGGGTCGACCGGCTCCCGCAGCCCGATCTCCAGGTACTCCGCCTCGCTGGCCACCCCGGTCGGGGCCGCGCTGGCGTACGAGATCTTGGGGTGCGGGGTGAAGCCCTGGGAGAAGGCGATCGGCACCCCGGCCCGCCGCAGCGCCCGCTCGAACGCGCGGGCGAAGTCGCGGTGCGAGGTGAACCGCAACGGCCCACGCTTGGCGTACCGGATGCGGACGCGCTGGACGACCGGCGCCTGCCCGCCCTCCGGCTGTGGTTTCCTACTGATCGTCGTGCTCCTCGGATCGGTTGATCATCCCGCGCGGGGGGATCACTGCGGGGTGGGGGCGGGAATCCGCAGCCCGGCACCGTTGACCGGGGTCAGTGGGAGCAGCTTCCTGCCCGTGGGGCCGATCTGGATCTCGGTGTCCATCGACGGGCAGACGCCGCAGTCGAAGCACGGGGTCCACCGGCAGTCGTCCTGCTCGTACTCGGACAGCGAATCCTGCCAGTCCTGCCAGAGCCAGTCCTTGTCCAGGCCCGAGTCCAGGTGGTCCCAGGGCAGGACCTCCAGCTCGTCGCGCTGGCGGGTGGTGTACCAGTCGAGGTCCACGCCGAAGGCCGGCAGCACCTCGGTCGCGGCGTCCACCCACCGCTGGTACGAGAAGTGCTCGCTCCAGCCGTCGAACCGGCCACCGTTCTCCCACACCCGCCGGATGACCGCGCCGACCCGGCGGTCGCCCCGGCTGAGCAGGCCCTCGATCAGCGACGGCTCGCCGTCGTGGTAGCGGAAGCCGATCGCCCGGCCGAGCGAACGGTCGGCGTTGATCGCCTGCTTGAGCAGCCGCAGCCGGTGGTCGATGACCTCCGGCCGCTCCATCGACGCCCACTGGAACGGGGTGTGCGGCTTCGGCACGAACCCGCCGATCGAGACCGTGCAGCGGATGTCCTTGCTGCCGGTGGCGGCCCGGCCCGCCCGGATCACCTCGTGCGCCATGTCCGCGATCTCCAGGACGTCGGCGTCGGTCTCGGTGGGCAGGCCGCACATGAAGTAGAGCTTCACCTGCCGCCAGCCGTTGGTGTACGCGGTGACGACGGTGCGGATCAGGTCTTCCTTCGACACCATCTTGTTGATGACCTTGCGGATCCGCTCCGACCCGCCCTCGGGGGCGAAGGTCAGACCGGTGCGCCGGCCGTTGCGCGACAGCTCCTGCGCCAGGTCGATGTTGAACGCGTCCACCCGCGTCGACGGCAGCGACAGCGACACGTTGGTGCCGGCGTACTGCTCGGCCAGGCCCGAGCACATGTCGCCGATCTCCGAGTGGTCGGCCGACGACAGCGACAGCAGACCCACCTCGTGGAAGCCGGAGAACTCCAGCCCCTGCTGCACCATCTGCCCCACCGTCGTGATGGACCGCTCCCGCACCGGCCGGGTGATCATGCCGGCCTGGCAGAACCGGCAACCCCGGGTGCACCCCCGGAAGATCTCCACCGCGTACCGCTCGTGGACCGTCTCGGCCAACGGGACCAGGGGCTTCTTCGGGTACGGCCAGGCGTCCAGGTCCATCGTCGTGCGCTTGTGCACCCGGAAGGGCACGTCCGCCCGGTTCGGCACCACCCGCTGGATCCGGCCGTCGGGCAGGTAGTCCACGTCGTAGAAGCGCGGCACGTAGACGCTCTCCGTGCGGGCCAGCCGCAGCAGCAGCTCGTCCCGGCCGCCCGGGGAGCCCTCGGCCTTCCACTCCCGGACGATCGCCGTGATCTCCAGGACGGCCTCCTCGCCGTCGCCGAGCACGGCGGCGTCGACGAAGTCGGCGATCGGCTCCGGGTTGAACGCGGCGTGCCCGCCGGCCACGATGACCGGGTCGGCGTCGGTGCGGTCGGCCGCCAGCAGCGGAATGCCCGCCAGGTCGATCGCGGTGAGCAGGTTGGTGTAGCCCAGCTCGGTGGAGAACGAGACGCCGAACACGTCGAAGTCGCGCACCGAGCGGTGGGCGTCGACGGTGAACTGCGGCACGCCGTGGGCGCGCATCAGCTTCTCCAGGTCGGGCCAGACCGCGTACGTCCGCTCGGCCAGCACGTCCGGCAGCTCGTTGAGCACCTCGTAGAGGATCTGCACGCCCTGGTTGGGCAGGCCCACCTCGTACGCGTCGGGATACATCAGCGCCCAGCGCACGACGACCTCGTCCCAGCCCTTGACCACCGCGCCCAGCTCGCCACCGACGTACTGGATGGGCTTGGTCACCTGGGGCAGCAGCGGCTCCAGACGGGGCCAGATCGACGGCTCCACGGCGGGACGCGGCGTGGTGGACGGAACGCTCATGATGCCCAAGGGTACGCGTCCGCCCGCCGGCCGCCGCGTCGCGCCCACCGCGCCCGCCCGGCCCCAGCCGGAAGAACGTCCGGTCCCGCGGCGCGGCCCGGTCACCGCTGCGGGATCTCCCGGCTCCCGGCGTGGGCAAGCGGGCCGCGAGCCTGGTCACGGTCGCCCCGGACGTGGGCGGATCGCCGCCGGTGGCACGCCGGTACTAACCTCGGACCGGCGCGAGAGGAGATTGCCGCGATGCCGCACCCGCAGCCGGGAGCAGATCGACCGGCCGACGGGGGCACCCCGGCCGTCGACCAGGACCAGGGCCCGGCGGTCGCCGGAGAGGCGGCCCCCTCCCCCGTACCATCGCCCGTCGCACCGACCCCGCACGGCCCCGCCGAGCCTGCCGACAGCGGGCAGGCCGACACCACGCAGGCCGGGCAGACCGACACCGAGCAGGTCGACACCCAGCAGGTCGGCACCCAGCGGGTCGAGCCGGTCGATGCCGTGCCGGTCCCCTCCGCCGAGCCGGCGACCGGCACGACGGCGACCGACGACACGACCGCGACCGACACGACGGCGACCGGCTCCACAGCGACCGGCTCCACGGCGACCGACGACACGACGGCCCCGGTCGAGACGGCGGCCATGGAGCACGCGCCGACCGACCCGGAGACGCCGACCGACGGAGAACCGAGGACGAACGGCGCGACCGGCGCCGACGGAGAGCCGCCGACCGGCGGTGCGACGAGGGCCGACGGTGCGGTGAGGGCCGACGGTGCGGTGAGGGCCGACGGCGCGGCGACCGACGGGGCGACCGGCGACGGAGCGGTGGCGACCGGCGACGGAGCGGTGGCGACCGGCGACAGCACGGAGGTGACCGACGGGGCGATCGACCACGGAACCGACGCGACCAGGACCGCCGCGCTCCCCGACGGCGGGGCCGCCGAGGCGACCGTCCCGGTCGCGGACGCCTCGCCGGAGCCCGGTTCGTCGCCGGAGCCGGAGCCCACCCGGGTCGATCCTGCCGGTGCCCACGGGGCACCTGCCGCGCCGCCTCGACCGGTCGGCTCCGCCACCCCGGCGCGCCCCGGCCCGGACCCGACCCGGATCGCCCCCACCCCGCCGCTCCCCGGCCCGGACCCGACCCGGGTCGAGCCCACGCCGCCGCGGCCCGCCCTCGGCCGGGCCGGTGTGACCTCGCCGGCCTTCGCCCCGGGCCGCGCCAGGGCCAGCAGGCCGACCCCCACCCAGGACCCGACGAGGATCGAGGCCCACCAGGACGCGAAGCTGGGCCCGCGCCCGGACGCCACGAGGCTGGATCCCGGCCCGGACGCCCCGGAATCCGCCGCACGCCCGGACGCCACGAAGCTGGACGCGCGTCCGGACCGGACGACCGTCGACCCCGCCGCCGCCGAGCCGCCCGCGCTCCGCTTGCGCGGGTCCGCGTCGGTCCCGCCGCCGGCCCCGCGCAAGCGGAGCTGGGGGGAGTCCGCCGTGTTCACCCCGCCTGCCCCTCCACCGTCGACCCCGCCCCCGGCTCCGCTGCCGCCCGCACCGGTCGGGCACGGGCCGCTGCCGCCCCCGGAGAGCCAGGTTCCGGTGGACCCGTGGGCCGGCGTGGACACCGGCAGTTGGGACCTGCACGCCGCCGAACTGCCCCCGCTGCCGCCGACCACGCCGTACCCCGCGACGCCACCCACCCGGCAGTACCCGGGGCCGGCGGCCGGCTCGGCACCCGTCGTCGGTCGCGGCACCCCGGCGGCGTCCCACCCGGTGACCCCGCCGCAGCCGGCCCGGCCCGTGTCGCCCGCGGCCCGGCCCGTCAGCCCACCGCCGGCCGCCCGGTCCGCCCCGCCGCCCATGGCCCGGCCGCTGCCGCCGGCACCCGCCCGGCAGGTGTCGCCGCCCCGGCAGGTGTCGCCTCCGCCGGCCCGACAGGTGTCACCCCCGCCTGCGGCTCGCCCGGTGGCACCGCCCCCACCGCCTCCGCAACAACGCCGGCCCGCCCCTCCCCCGCCCGCGCCGAAGGCCCCCCGCCGACGCCGGCGGCGCTGGCCGTGGGTGCTGCTGTTGAGCATCGCCTGCTGCTGCGGCTGCCCGGCGTACTGGGTCAAGCCGATGTGGGAGCAGTATCCGGCGAAGGCGGCGCTGCCTGCGCAGATCGCCGACCTGTCGCTGCGCGAGGACGCCCGCAGCAAGGCCACCGCGAACCAGCTCGAGGCCGAGACGCGCGAGGCGCACCTGCTGGCCGAGGACACCTTCGCCGGCGTGTACGCCTCGTCGGCGGGCAAGCCCGTCGTCGTGTTCGGCGGCACCGGCTTCCGGTTGACCCCCGAGAGCGACGCGGACGACGAACTGGCCCGGCTCAAGCCGCGATACCAGCTCGGCGATCCGCAGGTGGTCGACACCGACGTCCGGGGGCGGTTCGCCCGCTGCGCCGTCGGCGCGCTCGACGCCACCGCCGTCGTGGTCTGCACCTCGGTCGACCACGGCAGCCTCACCACCGGGATCTTCACCCAGCTCTCCGTGGACGACAGCGCCCGGCTGCTCGACGAGATGCGCGAGCAGATCATCACCCCGGAACAGGTGGGCTCCAGCGCGACGTGACGCGCCCCGCCCGGCGGGCGGGCGACGGGAGGCGGACCAGCGGGCGGCGGGTCCGCGCCGGTGGTCTCGGGTGCTCGGGTTTTCCGGCTTCCGGGCCGGACGGCGGCCGACCCGGGCCACAATCGGGGCATGTCGCGGCGTTGGCTCTTCGCCGATCAGCTGGGGCCGCACTTCCTCGACGACCGCCGCCAGCCGGTCCTGCTGATCGAGTCGAAGGCGGTCTTCCGCCGCCGCGTCTACCACCGGCAGAAGGCGCACCTGATCCTCTCCGCGCTGCGCCACCGCGCCGCCGAGCTCGGTGCGCAGGCCACCTACCTGCGCACCGAGACGTACGCGGAGGGGCTGCGCAAGGTCCGCGAGCCGGTCGAGGTGTGTCATCCCACCTCGCGCCGGGCCCTGGAGTTCGTCCGGCGGCGGGACGGGGTGACCGTGCTGCCGCCGCGCGGCTTCGTCACCAGCCTGGACGACTTCGCCGAGTGGGCCGGTGGGCGGCGCGGCGCGCTGCGGATGGAGGCGTTCTACCGGTTCGCCCGCGAGCACCACCGGGTGCTGGTCGACGGCGACGAGCCGGTCGGCGGCCGGTGGAGCCTGGACGTCGAGAACCGGGAGCCGCCGCCGAAGGACGGCAGGCTCGCCGTCCCCGCCGCGCCGGTGCCGAAGGAGGACGACATCGACGCCGAGGTCCGCGCCGACCTCGACCGCTGGGAGCGGGAGGGCATCCGGTTCGTCGGCCGGGACGGGCCACGGCGCTTCCCGGCCACCACGAAGGAGGCCCAGGCCCGGCTGCGCCACTTCCTGCGGCACCGGCTGCCGGCCTTCGGCCCGTACGAGGACGCGATGCTCTCCACCGACCCGTGGCTGGCGCACAGCATGCTCTCCTCCTCGTTCAACCTCGGCCTGCTCGACCCCCTCGACGCGATCCGGGGCGCGGAGAAGGCGTACCGGAGCCAGGGCGCGCCGCTGGCCAGCGTGGAGGGCTTCGTGCGGCAGGTCCTGGGCTGGCGGGACTTCGTCTGGCACCTGTACTGGCACTTCGACGCCGGTTGGCGGCGCAGCAACGCGCTCGCGGCCCGCCGCGCGGTGCCCGGCTGGTTCCAGGAGCTGGACGCCGACGCGGTGCAGGCGCACTGCCTGTCGGACGTGCTGGCCGGGGTGCGCGACCACGGCTGGGTGCACCACATCCCCCGGCTGATGGTGCTCGGCAACTACGCCCTGCAGCGCGGCTGGCGGCCGGCCGAGCTGGTGGAGTGGTTCCACACCCGCTTCGTGGACGGCTACGAGTGGGTGATGACCGCCAACGTGGTCGGCATGAGCCAGTACGCCGACCTGGGCCGGATGACCACCAAGCCGTACGTCTCCGGCGGCGCGTACGTCAACCGGATGAGCGACTACTGCGGCGGCTGCCGGTACGACCCGAGGAAGCGGCTCGGCGCGGACGCGTGCCCGTACACGGCGGGGTACTGGGCGTTCCTGGACCGCAACCGGGACCGGATCCCGGCGAACGCCCGGATGGCCCGCACGATGAAGCAGCTGGACCGCCTCGCGGACGTCGACCGGGTCGTGGCGCAGGAACGCCGCCGCGGCAACGACGCGCCGTGACGACCCGCCCCGCAGAACCGACCCGCCCCTTGGGAACGGCCGTAGAAACGGCGCGACCCGGGAGGCCGGGCGTGCTCGGGCGGGTCAGGCCCCGGCCGGGGGCTCGCCGGCGACCGGCGCGTTCGCGCGCGGCGGGGCGTAGCGCGGGACGTACTCCTGACCGGTGAGCTTCTGGATCTCGCTCATCAGCTCGTCGGTCATCTCGCGCAGCGACGTCCGGTCGTCGGGGCGACCGGTGAAGTCCAGCGGCTTGCCGAACCGGACGATGATCTTCGACTTGCCCGGCCGGGGCACCCGGGCGCCGATCGGCTGGGCCTTGTCGGTGCCGATCATGCCGACCGGGATGATCGGCACGCCGGCCGCTACGGCCAGCCGGGCAGCGCCGGTGCGCCCCCGGTAGAGCCGCCCGTCGGGCGAGCGGGTCCCCTCCGGGTAGACGGCGACCAGGTCGCCGCCCCGCAGGGCCGGGATCGCCGCGTCGAACGCGGACAGCGCGGCCCGACCGCCGGCCCGCTCGACGGGGATCGCCCCCAGGCCGGTGAGCACGAACTTGGAGAAGGCACCCTTCACGCCGGTGCCCTTGAAGTATTCCGACTTCGCCCAGAACGCCAGGTGCCGGGGCACGACCGTGCCGAGGAACAGCTCGTCGGCGACCGAGAGGTGGTTGCCGGCGAAGATCGCGCCCCCGGTCTCCGGGATGTGCTCGAGCCCCTCCACGGTCGGTCGGAACGCCAACCGGAGCGTGGGTGCCACGGTGAGCTTGCCGATGGTGTAGAGCAGCGGCACTGGTCCTCCGGGGTCGTGCTGGGACAGGCGGCCGTGCGGTGACGGCCGGTCGGGCCGGTAACCAGCGGTCGGGCCGATACCGGCGGTCGTACTGGCACGGGTGTTGTCACGTTAGCCGACGCTGTCGAGCCCGCCCGCACGGGTCGCCGCCGCGCCCGCTCCGTGGCCGCCCCGCCCCTTCCTGGCCGCCGCGACCTTTCCTTGCCGCCGCGACCGTTCGATGGACGCCGCAGCCGATGGCCGGCACCGCCCCGGGCCGTCACACGACGCGGCCCGGGGCAGTTAGGAGGGGCCCCTTCCTATACAGAAAGCGTTAACAGGGGGCCCCTCCTTACACCTCAGGCGCGGCGCACCGCGACCGTCACGCGGTCGCCGTCGCCGACCTCGCCGGCGAAGCCGGGCCGGTCGGCCCGGTCGGCGAGGTCGGCGTCCTCCGCCACCACCTCGATCGAGTCGGCGAGCACCTCGCGGGCCACGAAATCCCGGTACGCCGCCACCGCCGCCCGGACCTCCGCCGACGCCGACAGCGTCAGCGCGATCCGGTCCGACACGTCCAGGTCGGCGTCGCGGCGGGCCTGCTGCACCACCCGCACCACGTCGCGGGCCAGCCCCTCGGCGGCCAGCTCCGGGGTGACCTCCGTGTCGAGCACGACCACGCCCTCGCCGCCGGGCAGCGGCGCGGAGTGCTCGGCGTCGGCGGCGACCAGGCGCAGCTCGTACTCGCCCTCGGCGAGGGTGACCCCGGCGGCGACGGGGGCGCCGTCGACCAGCTCCCACTCGCCCGCCTTGACCGCCTTGATCACCTGCTGCACCTGCTTGCCGACGCGGGGCCCGAGCGCCCGGGGCACCACGGTCAGCACCTGCTGGCAGTAGCTGGTGACCTCCTCGGAGAACTCCACGACCTTCACGTTGACCTCGTCGGCGACCAGGTCGGCGAACGGCCGCAGCTGCGCCGCCACCGGCGAGGCCACGGTCAGCTTCGACAGCGGCAGCCGCACCCGCAGCCCCTTGGCCTTGCGCAGCGACAGCGCCGCCGAGCAGACGTCCCGGACGGCGTCCATCGCCGCGACGAGGTCGTGGTCGGCGGGGAACTCCTCGGCCGCCGGCCAGTCGGTCAGGTGCACCGACCGCTCGCCGGTGAGGCCACGCCAGATCTCCTCGGCGGTCAGCGGCGCCAGCGGCGCCACCACCCGGCACAGCGTCTCCAGCACCGTCCAGAGCGTGTCGAACGCGTCGGCGTCGCCGGACCAGAACCGGTCGCGGGACCGGCGGACGTACCAGTTGGTCAGGGCGTCGAGGAACGACCGGACCGTCGCGCAGGCCCCCGAGATGTCGTACGCGTCGAGCTGCGCCTGCGCCGTGGCGACCAGCTCGTTGGTCTTCGCCAGCACGTACCGGTCGAGCAGGTGGGTGGAGTCCACCCGCCGCTTCGCCGTGTAGCCGTCGGCGTTGGCGTAGAGCGAGAAGAAGTACCACACGTTCCACAGCGGCAGCAGCACCTGCCGGACGGCGTCGCGGATCGACCCCTCGGTGACCGGCATGTCCCCGCCGCGCAGCACCGGCGACGACATCAGCATCCAGCGCATCGCGTCGGAGCCGTACGAGTCGAAGACGTGGTAAACGTCCGGGTAGTTGCGCAGGCTCTTGGACATCTTGCGCCCGTCGGAGCCGAGCAGGATGCCGTGGCTGAGGCAGTTGCGGAACGCCGGCCGGTCGAACAGCGCCGTGGCCAGCACGTGCATGGTGTAGAACCAGCCGCGGGTCTGCCCGATGTATTCGACGATGAAGTCGCCCGGGTAGTGGTGCTCGAACCAGTCGCGGTTCTCGAACGGGTAGTGCACCTGGGCGAACGGCATCGAGCCGGACTCGAACCAGCAGTCCAGCACCTCCGGCACCCGGCGCATCGTCGACTTGCCGGTCGGGTCGTCCGGGTTGGGGCGCACCAGGTCGTCGACCGCCGGCCGGTGCAGGTCGGTCAGGCGTACGCCGAAGTCCCGCTCGATGTCGTCGAGCGAGCCGTAGACGTCGAGGCGCGGGTAGTTCGGGTCGTCGGACTTCCACACCGGGATCGGCGAGCCCCAGAACCGGTTGCGGCTGATCGACCAGTCCCGGGCGTTGGCCAGCCACTTGCCGAACGAGCCGTCCTTGATGTGGCCCGGCGTCCAGTTGATCTGCTGGTTCAGCTCGACCATCCGGTCCTTGAACTGCGTCACCGCCACGAACCACGACGACACCGCCTTGTAGACCAGCGGGGTGTCGCAGCGCCAGCAGTGCGGGTAGGAGTGGGTGTAGGTGTCCTGCCGCAGCACCACCCCCCGCTCCTTCAGCTCCCGGATCACCGGCTTGTTGACGTCGAAGACCTGCTCGCCCTGGTACGGCGGCACGAGCGCGGTGAACCGGGTGTGGTCGTCGACGGTGACGACGGTCGGGATGCCGGCGGCGTTGCAGACGTTCTGGTCGTCCTCGCCGAAGGCGGGGGCGAGGTGCACGATCCCGGTGCCGTCCTCGGTGGTGACGAACTCGGCCCCGAGCACCTGGTACGCGTTCTCGCCGGCCCGGGAGACCAGGAAGTCGTACAGCGGGGTGTAGCGGCGGCCGACCAGGTCGCGGCCGTACACGGTCCCGAGCTGCTCGTACCCCTCCAGCTCCTTCGCGTACGCGCCCAGCCGCGCCGCGCCCACGACGAACCGGTCGCCGTCGCGCTCCAGCACCGCGTACTCGATGTCGGGGCCGACGGCGAGCGCCAGGTTCGACGGCAGCGTCCACGGCGTGGTGGTCCACACGCCCAGCCGGACCGGCCCGCGCAGCAGCTCGGGGGCGGCGTCGTCGGCGGTCAGCTCGAACCACACGGTCAGCGTGGGGTCGTGCCGGTCCTTGTAGACGTCGTCCATCCGGGTCTCGGTGTTCGACAGCGGGGTCTCGCACCGCCAGCAGTACGCGAGCACCCGGAAGCCCTCGTAGACCAGGCCCTTGTCGTGCAGGGTCTTGAAGGCCCACATGACGCTTTCCATGTAGTCCAGGTCGAGGGTCTTGTAGTCGTTGGCGAAGTCGACCCAGCGGGCCTGCCGGGTGACGTACCGCTCCCAGTCCTGGGTGAACTCCAGCACCGAGGTGCGGCACGCCTCGTTGAACCGGGCCACGCCGAGGTCGAGGATCTCCGCCTTGCTGGTGATGCCGAGCTGCTTCTCGGCGACGACCTCGGCGGGCAGGCCGTGGCAGTCCCAGCCGAAGCGCCGCTCGACGTGCCGGCCCCGCATGGTCTGGTAGCGGGGCACCGCGTCCTTGACGTACCCGGTGAAGAGGTGGCCGTAGTGCGGCAGGCCGTTGGCGAACGGCGGGCCGTCGTAGAAGACGTACTCGTTCTTGCCGTCGTCCCCGGCGGGGCGGGCCTCGACGGACGCCTCGAAGGTCTTGTCGGCCGCCCAGTGCTCCAGCACCCGGCGCTCGACCGCGGGCAGGTCGGGGCTCGCCGGGACGCCGGCGGCGGTCGGGTCGTGCAACGGATAGGCCATCGGGGGTCGCTCTCCTCGCGCAGCTCACTCACGTGTGGGTCTGCGAGGACGAGCCCTTTTCCGGTACGCCGTCACCGGCGCGCCGGGGCAGGCCCGCGGTACCACCCCGCTTGGCGGCCAGGATCGACCGCCCGCTCGTTGCCGGCTGTGACGGGCCGGACCCGTCCGGTTCTACTGGGCCGGGTTGCGCCGGCTGTTCTTCCGGAGGCTCACCGGTGATGGCCGGGTCGTCGCCTTACTGAGGGTCAAGGATACGCGATCGGCGGCGGCGCCCGCCGCCGACTTAACTGCCCCGCCCGGCCCCGGGCGGTTACCGTCTCGCGCGCCACGGCAACCGCCCGCGGACCGGGTCGGGATCAGGTCAGCGGCCCGGGGCGGGCAGGGTGGTGGTCCAGAGCGACCCGCCGTCGCGGTCGCGCAGGTGCACCGTGAACGCGCCCGACTCCCCGTCGATGGCCACCTCGCCGAAGTGCTGGAAGCCCTCGGCCGGCGACGTGTTCGCCCGCGGCGGGGCGTTGACGAAGACCGCCTTCGGGCCGAACGTGCCGTCCAGGGCGTTCGGCCCGAACGCGCCCGCGTGCGCCGGCCCGGAGACGAACTCCCAGAACGGGGTGAAGTCCGCCACCGCCGCCCGCGCCGGGTCGTAGTGGTGCGCCGCCGTGTAGTGCACGTCGGCCGTGAGGAACACGATCCCGGTCACCCCGGCCCGGTGCGCCGAGCCCAGCACCTCGGCGAACTCCAGCTCCCGCCCGGCGGGCGCGCCGGGGTCGCCCTGCGCCACGCCCTCCTGCGCCGACCCGTCCGGCACCACCAGGCCGATCGGCAGGTCGTTGGCGATCACCTTCCACGTCGCCCGGGACCGCTTCAGCTCCCGGACCAGCCACGCCCGCTGCTCCCGGCCGAGCAGGCCACGCTCCGGGTCGGCGTACGTGTTGCCGTCGTTGGGGTCCTTGTAGGTGCGCATGTCCAGCACGAACACGTCCAGCAGCGGCCCGTACGACAGCTTCCGGTACAGCGGCCCGCCCGCCGGCACCGGCAGCCACTCGCCGAACGCCTGCCGGGCCCGCGCGGCGAGCACGTCCACCCGCTGCTCGGTGTACCGGGCGTCGGCCAGGACCTCGCCGGGATACCAGTTGTTGGTCACCTCGTGGTCGTCCCACTGGTTGACCTGCGGCACCTCGGCGACGAACGCCCGCAGGTGCTCGTCGAGCAGGTTGTACGCGAACTGCCCCCGGTACTCGGCGAGGGTCTCGGCGACCTTGCTCTTCTCCGGGGTGACCAGGTTGCGCCAGATCCGGCCGTCGGGCAGCGTCACCGTCTCGGCGAGCGGCCCGTCGGCGTACACGGTGTCGCCGCTGCACAGGAAGAAGTCGGGGCGGACGGACCGCATCGCCTGGAAGATCCGCATCCCGCCGAAGTCCGGGGCGATGCCCCACCCCTGCCCGGCGATGTCGCCGGTCCAGACGAACCGCACGCCCCGCCGGCCGTGCGCGCCGGGCGCGGTGGCGAACGAGCCGACCAGCGGCTCGCTGCGTACCCCGTGCCGGTCCAGGCTCTCCACCGACACCCGGTAGTGCAGCCGCTCGCCGCACGGCAGGCCGCGCAACCGCACCCGGCCGGTGTGATCGGCGGACGGGTCGAGCACCGGGCCGCGCAGCAGCCGCGCGCCGCGCAGGTCGGGCCGGCGGCTCACCTCCACCCACATCCGGCCCGGCCGGTCGGCGCGGGTCCACACCAGCGCCGAATCGGCCGTGACGTCGCCGCTCTGCACGCCGTGGGTGAGCACGGGCCGGCCGGAGGGCCGCCAGGCGGGCGCGCCTGCCGGCGGGGTCGCCCCGGCGCCGGTGGCCTGGGCGCCGGCCGCGCCGAACAGGGCGCCGCCGGCCAGGCCCGCCCCGGTCGCGAGGCCGGCGCGCAGCAGGGTACGTCGGTCGAGAGAAGTCATCTGTCCCCTCCACGGGAAGTTGGTCACCAGTGGTGTACCGGGGGCAGGTGTGCTGTCGCGGCGGGCCGGATGACCGGCGGGGGAAGGCCGACTGACCAGTCGGGGGCGCCGTGCCCCCGCGCGCCGCCGGGATGACGCGCGTCACACCGCGAGCCGTCACATCCGGGCCCTCGCCGACCGTCGTGACGGGTGCATGCTCACGACGATGGGAGGCACGATGAGCCGGATCGACCTGACGGCGGTGGCGCCGGAGGCCTACCGGGCGGTGGCCGGGCTGGAGCGCTACGCCCGGGACAACGTCGACCACACGGTGCTGGAGCTGGTGAAGCTCCGGGCGTCCATGCTGAACGGCTGCGCGTTCTGCGTGGACATGCACAGCCGGGAGGCGCTCGCGGCGGGCGAGTCCAGCCGGCGGCTGTTCGCCGTGGCCGCCTGGCGGGAGGCGCCCTTCTTCGACGAGCGGGAACGCACCGCGCTCGCGCTCACCGACGCGCTCACCCGCCTCGGCGAGCACGGGGTGCCCGACGACGTGTGGGACGCCGCCGCGAAGGTGTGGTCGGACAAGGAGCTGGCGGACCTGACGGTCGCGATCGCCACCATCAACGTGTGGAACCGGATCGTGGCGGCCACCCGACGCCGCCCCTCGACGCACGAGTGACGGCACCGGGGGCGCGGCTGGCCGGGAGCGGGTGCGGCCCCGGCCGCGCGCCGCTTCCGCCGGCGGAGCCGGGCCGGGCGACGGCAGCCGACGCGACGGGGGCGGCCGGCGCGCTCGACGCGCACCGGCCGATGCTGCTCGGGCTGGCGTACCGGCTGCTCGGCAGCCTGCACGACGCCGAGGACGTGCTCCAGGACGCCTACCTGCGGTGGCTCGGCGCCGACCGGGCGGCCGTGGCCGAGCCGCGCCGTTACCTGTCCCGGGTGGTCACCCGGCTGGCGATCGACCGGCTCCGCGCGCGGCAGGCGGCCCGGGAGACGTACGTCGGTCCGTGGCTGCCCGAGCCGGTGGCCACCGCGCCCTCGCCCTTCGGGCCGCCGGTCGAACCGCCCGTCGGGCCACCCGAGCACGCGGAGCTGCGCGACTCGCTCTCGCTGGCGCTGCTGCACCTGCTGGAGCGGCTGACCGCGCCGGAGCGCGCCGTCTACGTGCTGCGCACCGCGTTCGCGCTGCCGTTCGCGGAGATCGCCGAGATCCTCGGCCGGTCGGCGGCGGACTGCCGGCAGCTGCACCACCGGGCGACGGACCGGGTCGCCGCGGACCGCCGCCGCTTCACCGCGGGCCCGGGCGAGCAGCGGCGGCTGCTCGACGCGTTCCTCGCCGCCGCCCGCGACGGTGACCTGGCCCGGCTGACCGCCCTGGTGGCCGACGACGTCACGGCGTGGAGCGACGGCGGCGGGCGGGTCCGGTCGGCCCGCAACCCGGTGCGCGGGGCGGACCGGGTCGCCCGCTTCTTCGCCGGCGTCCACGGGCCCCGCAGGCGGCAGCCGCCCCGCCTCGCCCCGACCGAGCTCAACGGCCAGCCGGGGGTCGTCATCCACTGGCCCGACGGCCGGCGGTACGCGCTGGCCGTGGCCGCCGCCGACGGCCGGATCACCGGCCTCTACCTGGTCGGCAACCCGGACAAGCTCGCCGGGCTGGCGGCGTGAGGCGACCGGGCGGGCGGCACCGCCGCCCGCCGGTCGGATACCCGTCAGTCCGGCTCGGGAACCCGTCAGTGCAGCTCGGGGAACCAGAGCGCGATCTCGCGCTTGGCGCTGTCGGTCGAGTCGGAGGCGTGCACCAGGTTCTCCCGGTTGGACAGGGAGAAGTCGCCGCGGATGGTGCCGGCGGCGGCCCGGCGACCGTCGGTGCTGCCGATCATGCCGCGCACGACCTCGATGACCTGGTCGCCGGCGAGCACGAGCGCCACCAGCGGGCCGCCGGTCATGAAGCCCTTCAGCGGCGGGTAGAACGGCTTGTCGACGTGCTCGGCGTAGTGCTGGTCGGCGAAGTCGCCGTCCATCGTCCGGGACACCATGGCGTCGATCCGCAGGCCCTTGCGCTCGAAGCGGGAGAGGATCTCGCCGACCAGGCCACGGCGGACCGCGTCGGGCTTGATCAGGACGAGGGTGCGCTCGTCCGGGCTGCTGCTGGACACGCTGGGTTCCTCCTGTGCGCGGAAGGCGGCTCGGCTGGGTACGGTCAGCCTAGCGACCCGGTCCCGGCGCCGGCGCGGCGGCTGCTCTTTCCCTGGGTCGCCGATCCGGCCTAGCCTGGCCCTTGACTCCAGGGAGGTCCACTGTGGCTAACGGGAACCGACCCATCGCGCCGGTACGCAAGCTCATCGCCGCGGTGCTCGGCACCGTGGCGACCTTCGTGGTCCTGTTCGGGCTGGGCATGACCAGCTGGGCGATCGTGGCGCTCGGCGTGGCGCTGGTGGTGCTGGCGATCGCGCTGGCCACCGTGCGCGGCGGCGGGCGCACCTGGGTCGTCGGCGTCGGGCACGTGCACAGCGCCTCCGAGCCCCCCACCACGTATGCGTTCGGCCGCTGCGAGCTGCAACTGGTCATCGACGCGCCGGGCATGCCGCCCCGGTCGAAGAAGATCATCGAGCCGAGGGTGCCGGTGGCGAAGTGGCCGTCGGTCGGCCAGTCCCTGCCGATCCGGGTGGCCCTGGACGACCAGCGCCACGTCCGGGTCCTCTGGGACGACGTGCCCACCCACGCGGAGACCGCCGCCGCGGTGGCCGCCGACCTGCCGCCCGAGTTCGGCGGCCCCGACCCGGTCGACGAGGTGCTCATCGGGCAGGAGGCGCCGCCCTGGGCCGACCGGGGCCCGGACGACGACTACCACGACGACCCGCGCGACCCGTCGGCACCCGACCCGCTGCGCGACGACCTCCAGCCGCTGCACGACGACCTCGGCCCGCTGCCGGAGGACCGGGAGCCCGTCGTGATGCACCACCGCCCCGGCGGACCGGTCGTGCTGGAGGGGACGCTGGTGGAGCCGAGCGCCGGCCAGTTGCCCCGCCGGGCGACCCCGGCCCCCCGTTCCCCGGCCGAGGAGCGCTTCGCGGCGACCGAGGAACGGTTCGACCCGGCCGACGAGCGGTTCGAACCGACGGTGCCGGTGGAGACCATCGACGCGGGCCCCGCGCCCGCCGACCCGGTCGACGCGCGCCCCTCCCTCGACCCGATCGACGTGCCGCTGGACGACCCGGGCACCCGGCCGGCGCCCCTGGACCAGGCCGAGCTGGACGAGGCGATCTTCGGCTACGACCCGGAGGCCGAGCCGGCCGACGCCGCCGCCCCGATCAGCGGCGTCGGCATCACCCTGCTGGTCACCGACCTGGGCCGCTCGCTGGAGTTCTACCGGGACACGCTCGGCTTCACCGAGGTCGACCGGGGCTCCGGCAACGCCGTGCTCGCCTCCGGGGCGACCCGGCTGGTGCTGCGCGAGGTCGCCGGTGCCGCCCCCATGAGCCGCCGCCTCGTCCACGTCAACCTGGAGGTCGACGACATCCAGGGCGCGTACGAGCGGATGCGCGACTCCGGCGTCCGCTTCACCTACGCCCCCCGGGTCGTCAACCGGGGCACCAAGCTGGAGGTGTGGGCGGCGGCGTTCCGCGACCCGGACGGCCACGGCGTGGCCCTCACCCAGTGGCGCACCCGCGCCGACGCCTGAGGCGCAAGGAAGGGCCCCCTGTTAACGCATTCGGTAGAGCAGGGGGCCCTTCTTAACACCCACCGGCGGCTCAGCGGCCGAGGATCACCCGGCGCACATGCAGGGCGTAGCCCCAGACCAACGCGAAGATGATGCCGAGCGCCAGCAGCGACCAGTGCAGCAGCCCGGCGAGCATCAGCGCCCCCTGGAGCACGGTGCCGGCGTGCCACGCCCACGGGCGGCGCATCATGCCGGCGAGCGCCACCGCCGCCATGGCCAACAACACGATCACCGCGACGGCCGCGCCGCTGAGCTCGCCGCCGACCACCCGGATCGGCTGGATGGCGAGCAGCAGCACCAGCGCCTCCAGGCCCAGCGTCCCCGCCCCGAGGCCACGCACGGCCCCCGCGGGGTTACGCAGCCCGGACCGCCGCTGCCCCGCCGTCTCGCCGCCCGAGCCCCCGTCACCGCCCCCACCCGCAGTGTCGCCGCCCGAGCCCAGCCCGTCGCCGCCCGAGCCCGCCCCGTCGTTCGCGTCCGCGCCGGACCGGCCGGGCCCGGCCGGCGACGAGGGGTCCCTGGGGGACGTCATCGCTTGAGCAGCCGGCGGGCGTCGGCCACGGTCACCACCGAGCCGGTGATCAGCACGCCGACCCCGGCCAGTTCGCCGGGCACGTCGGACTCGGCCTGGGCCACCGCCGCCTCGATCGCGTCGGGCATCTCCTCGGCCACCTCCACCCGGTCCGCCCCGAAGACCTCCCGGGCCAGCTCGGCCAGCTCCTGCTCCGGCATCGCGCGGGGCGAGGAGTTGCGGGTGACCACCAGGTGGTCGAGCACCGGCTCCAGCAGCTCCAGCAGGCCCGCCGCGTCCTTGTCGCCGAGGACGGCGAGCACGCCGACGAGCTTGCTGAACGCGAACTCCTCCTGCAGCGCGGTGACCGTGGCGGCCATCCCGTGCGGGTTGTGCGCGCCGTCGAGCAGGATCGTCGGGGCGGTGCGCACCTTCTCCAGCCGGCCGGGCGAGCTGACGGCGGCGAACCCCTCCCGGACGGCCTCGACGTCGAGCTGCCGCTTCGCCCCCGCCCCGAGGAACGCCTCCACGGCGGCGAGCGCCACCGCCGCGTTCTGCGCCTGGTGCGCGCCGTGCAGCGGGACGAACATCTCCTCGTACACCCCGCCGAGTCCCTGGATGTCCAGGACCTGGCCGCCGACGGCGACCGACCGGCGCAGCACGCCGAACTCGGACCCCTCGCGGGCGACGGTCGCGCCGACCTCGGCGCAGCGCTCCAGGATCGGCCGGGCGGCCTCCTCCTCCTGCGCCGCGCAGACCACCGTGGCCCCCTTGTGGATGATTCCGGCCTTGTGCAGGGCGATGTCCTGGAGCGTGTCGCCCAGCCACTCGGTGTGGTCGAGCCCGATCGGGGTGAGCACCGCCACCCCGGCCTGGATCACGTTCGTGGCGTCCTCCGCGCCGCCGAGCCCCACCTCGACCACGGCGACGTCCACCGGGGCGTCGGCGAACGTCGCGAACGCCAGGGCCGTCGTCATGTCGAAGTACGTCAGCGGCTCGGCGGAGCGCTGGTCGACCAGCTCGGCCAGGGGGGCGATCTCGCGGTACGTGGCCACGAACCGGTCCTCGCCGACCGGCTCCCCGTCGAGGCTGATCCGCTCGCGGACGCTCTCCAGGTGCGGGCTGGTGTAGCGGCCGGTGTGCAGCCCGAACGCCCGCAGCAGCGAGTCGATCATCCGGGCGGTCGAGGTCTTGCCGTTGGTCCCGGTGAGGTGGATCGACGGGTACGCCCGCTGCGGGCTGCCGAGCAGGTCGAGCAGCGTCTCGATGCGGTCCAGCTCGAAGTGCATGCGGGTGAAGCCGCGCCCGTTGAGCGCGGCCTCCACCTCGGCGAACTCGGTGCGGCCACCGTCGCCCCCACGGGCGCGGTCGGTGCGGTCGGTGCGGTCGGTCACGAGGGCAGCGCCTCCAGAGCGGCGTCGATGCGGACCAGGTCGGCCTCGGCGGTGGCCAGCCGCTCGCGGATCTTGGCGACCACCGGCTCCGGGGCCTTCCCCACGAACGCCGGGTTGTCGAGCTTCGCCCGGGCCTGGGCGACCTCCTTCTCGGCCGCCGCCCGGTCCTTGGTGAGCCGGGCCCGCTCGGCGGCCACGTCGATCGACCCGCGGGTGTCCAGCGCGACGCTCACCTCGCCGGGCATGGCGAGCGTGGCGCTGGCCTGGAAGTCGTCGGCGGGCGGGTCGAGCCGGACCAGCGACCGGATCAGCCGCTCGTGGCCCGCGATGCCCGCGCCGGCCAGGCCGTCGAGCCGCGCGACCACCCGCTGGGTGGGCCGCAGGCCCTGGTCGGACCGGAAGCGCCGGATCTCGGTCACCACCCGCTGGACGGTGCCGACTTCGCCCTCCGCGGCGTCGTCGATTCCGGTACGGTCGGCAGCCGGCCAGGCGGCCGTCATGACCGTCTCCCCGCCGGTGAGGGCGATCCACAGCTCGTCGGTGACGAACGGGATCACCGGGTGCAGCAGCCGCAGCAGCTGGTCGAGCACGTGCCCGAGCACCCGGCGGGTGGCGTCGGCCCCCGGCCCACCCTCGGCGAGCACCGGCTTGCTCAACTCCACGTACCAGTCGCAGACGTCGTCCCACGCGAAGTGGTAGAGCAGGTCACAGACCTTCGCGAACTCGTACGCCTCGAACTGCTCGTCCACCTCGGCGGTGACGTGCGCCAGCCGGGACAGGATCCACCGGTCGACGGTGGAGAGCTCCCCGGCCGCCGGCAGCGGCCCGTCGACGTGCGCGCCGTTCATCAGCGCGAAGCGGGTGGCGTTCCACAGCTTGTTGCAGAAGTTGCGGGAGCCCTGGCACCAGTCCTCGCTGACCGGGACGTCCTGGCCGGGGTTGGCGCCCCGGGCGAGGGTGAACCGGGTCGCGTCGGCGCCGAACCGGTCGATCCAGTCCAGCGGGTCGACCACGTTGCCGAACGACTTCGACATCTTCTTGCCGTGCTCGTCGCGCACCATGCCGTGCAGGGCGACGACGTCGAACGGCTGCCGGCCGTCCATCGCGTAGAGGCCGAACATCATCATCCGGGCGACCCAGAAGAACAGGATGTCGTAGCCGGTGACCAGGACGCTGGTCGGATAGAACTTCGCCAGGTCCGGCGTCTGCTCGGGCCAGCCGAGCGTGGAGAACGGCCACAGCCCGCTCGAGAACCAGGTGTCCAGGACGTCCTCGTCCTGGTGCCAGCCCGCGCCGGTCGGCGGCTCCTCGTCGGGGCCGACGCAGACGATCTCGCCGTCCGGGCCGTACCAGACGGGGATGCGGTGGCCCCACCACAGCTGGCGGGAGATGCACCAGTCGTGCATGTTGTCGACCCACGCGAAGTAGCGCTTGGCCAGCTCGGCCGGCTCGATCTTCACCCGGCCGTCGCGCACCGCGTCACCGGCCGCCTTCGCCAGCGGGCCGGTGTTGACGAACCACTGCAGCGACAGCCGCGGCTCGACCGTGGTCTTGCACCGGGAGCAGTGACCGACGGCGTGCACGTACGGCCGCTTCTCGGCCACGATCAGGCCCTGCTCGCGCAGCGCGGCCACGATCGCCGGCCGGGCCTCGTAGCGGTCCAGGCCCTGGAACGGGCCGTGGGCGGTGATCACCCCGCGCTCGTCCATGATCGCCAGGGCCGGCAGGCCGTGCCGCTGGCCGATCTCGAAGTCGTTCGGGTCGTGCGCCGGGGTCACCTTCACCATGCCCGTGCCGAAGGCCGGGTCGACGTGCTCGTCGGCCACGATCGGGATCCGCCGGCCGGTCAGCGGCACCTCGACCTCGGTGCCGATCAGGTGCTGGTACCGCTCGTCGTCGGGGTGCACCGCCACGGCGGTGTCACCGAGCATCGTCTCGGCCCGGGTGGTGGCGACCACCACGTCGGCCGAGTATCGGATCGAGACCAGCTCGCCGTCGTCGTCGGTGTGCTCGACCTCGATGTCGGACAGGGCCGTCAGGCAGCGCGGGCACCAGTTGATGATCCGGTTGGCGCGGTAGATCAGCCCGTCGTCGAAGAGCTTCTTGAACATGGTCTGCACGGCCCGGGAGAGGCCGGCGTCCATGGTGAAACGCTCCCGGTCCCAGTCGACGGCGTCGCCGAGGCGACGCATCTGGCCGAGGATCGCGCCGCCGGACTCGGCCTTCCACTGCCACACCCGCTCGACGAACTTCTCGCGGCCCAGGTCGTGGCGGGACAGGCCCTCCCCCGCGAGCTGCCGCTCCACCAGGTTCTGGGTGGCGATGCCGGCGTGGTCCATGCCCGGCAGCCACAGCGCCTCGTAGCCCTGCATCCGCTTGCGCCGGGTCAGCGCGTCCATCAGCGTGTGCTCGAACGCGTGGCCCATGTGCAGCGAGCCGGTGACGTTCGGCGGGGGGATGACCACGGTGAACGGGGGCTTGTCGCTCTGGGCCGACGCCCGGAACCGGCCGCCGGCTACCCACTGCTCGTACCGTCGCTGCTCTACCTCGCCCGGCTGGTACTGGGCGGACAGGGTCGGGGCGTCGGGGCGTCGGGCATCCAGTCTCTCGGTCACCCTCAAAGTCTACGGAGCGCTTCCGAGGACCTGACGTGCGCCACCTGTTGTTCGCGTACGGTGTCGGCTATGTCCGACGCGCATCTCACGCAGCGTTCGCTCGCCGACGAGCCCGAGCCGATCGACCTCACCGAGGAACCGATCCGGCTCGGCAACCAGGACCCGGAGGACGGCCCCGGCCGCGCGCCCCGATCCCGGCGCCGGCGCATCGTCCTCGCGGTGGTGTTGGCGGCCGGCCTCGCGGGGGTGGGCGCGCTCGGCATCGCCGGCTGGCGGGTGGCGCAGCAGAAGGACACCGAGCTGTCGAGCCCCGACACCGTCGCCGGCCTGCGACGGGACGACAGCGAACGCGCCCGCAGCACCGCCGAGTACCTGCGCGACGGGTTATCCGCCGACATCGACCTGGACCGCAGCTTCGGCACCGTCTACCGGGACCCGGCGGACGACAAGCGGTCGGTGCTCATCTTCGGCGGTACGACCCTGCTCTGGCAGCCGGAACGCGACCTGGACACCCTGTTCCGCCTCATGACGGACGAGACCGGGAAGGTCACCGGCCTGCGGGAGGTCTCCCCCGGCCGGTTCGGCGGGGTGATGAAGTGCGGCACGACCAGCGGCGAGGGCGGTGACTTCGCGATCTGCGGCTGGGCCGACCACGGCAGCGTCGCGATGGCGATGTTCCCTGGCCGGCCCGTGGACTCCGCCGGTGACCTGCTGCGCCAGATCCGCGAGGGGATCCAGACGCGCTCCTGATCCCGCCCGGGGATCCGCGATCCGCTGGCGGCTCCCCGGGCCGGTTCCGGCAAGCGGGTTCGTCGCCGCATCTGGTCCCGGACGCGTTTCAGGGCCACCCCGGTTGGGGTGGCCCTGAAACGAAAGAATGTCCGGCGGTGTCCTACTCTCCCACACCCTCCCGAGTGCAGTACCATCGGCGCTGGAGGGCTTAGCTTCCGGGTTCGG
>NZ_JAHWGR010000020.1:0-143650 GCF_020873825.1 Micromonospora sp. DH13 | reverse complement strand
CCGGCGACCGATGACGGGTCGCCGGCCGCCCCGCAGAACCCGGCTCAGCCGAAGGCGGCGTCGAGGATGTCCAGGCCCCGGGCCAGCTCCGCGTCGGAGATGACCAGCGGGGGCAGGAAGCGCAGCACGTTGCCGTACGTGCCGCAGGTCAGGGTGAGCAGGCCGGCGGCGTGGCAGGCCGCCGACACCGCCGCCGCGGCGGCCGGATCCGGGACCAGGGTGCCCGGCTGCACCAGCTCCACGGCGAGCATCGCGCCCCGGCCGCGTACCTCGGCGACCCGCGCGTCGCGGGCGGCGATGGCGCGCAGCCGGTCGGCCAGCGTCGCGCCGATGCGGCGGGCGGCGGCGGCCAGGTCCAGCTCGTGCATGGTCTCGATCGACGCGAGCGCCGCCGCGCAGGCGATCGGGTTGCCGCCGTACGTGCCGCCGAGGCCGCCCACGTGCACCGCGTCCATCAGCTCGGCCCGGCCCGTCACGGCCGCCAGCGGCAGCCCGCCCGCGATGCCCTTCGCCAGGGTCACCAGGTCGGGCACGACGCCCTCGTGGTCGCAGGCGAACCAGTCGCCGGTGCGGCAGAACCCGGTCTGGATCTCGTCGGCGACGAAGACCACCCCGGCCGCCGTCGCCCACTCGCGCAGCGCCGGCAGGAACCCCTGCGCGGGTACGACGAAACCGCCCTCGCCCTGGATCGGCTCGATCAGCAGCGCGGCCACGTTCTCCGCCCCGACCTGCTTCTCCACCGTCTCGATGGCCCGCGCCGCCGCCTCGGCCCCGGACAGGCCCCCGTCGCGCAGCGGGTACGACATCGGCACCCGGTAGACCTCCCCGGCGAACGGCCCGAACCGGTGCTTGTACGGCATGTTCTTCGCCGTCAGCGCCATCGTCAGGTTGGTCCGCCCGTGGTACGCGTGGTCGAACACCACCACCGCCGGCCGCCCCGTGGCGTGCCGGGCGATCTTCACGGCGTTCTCCACCGCCTCCGCGCCCGAGTTGAACAGCGCGGAGCGCTTCTCGAAGCCGCCCGGGGTGAGCGCGTTGAGCTGCTCGCACACCGCCACGTACGACTCGTACGGCGCGACCATGAAGCAGGTGTGGGTGAACCGCTCGACCTGCTCGCGGACCGCCGCCACGACGCGCGGCGCGGAGTTGCCGACGTTGGTGACCGCGATGCCGGCGGCGAAGTCGATCCACTCCCGCCCGTCGACGTCGGTGATCGTGCCGCCGCTGGCCCGGTCCACGTACGCGCCGACGACGCTGCCGACGCCCCGCGCCACGGCCGCGCCCCGCCGCTTGTGCAGCTCCTCCGAGGATGGCAAGGCTCAGCCCTCGATGTTGTGCATGACGTGCTTGATCCGGGTGTAGTCCTCCAGGCTGTAGACCGACAGGTCTTTGCCGTGCCCGGAGTGCTTGAACCCGCCGTGCGGCATCTCCGAGACGAACGGGATGTGCGTGTTGACCCAGACGCAGCCGAAGTCCAGCCGGCGGGTCATCCGCATCGCCCGGCCGTGGTCGCGCGTCCACACCGACGCCGACAGGCCGTAGTCGACGCCGTTGGCCCAGCGCACCGCCTCGTCCTCGTCGGAGAAGCGCTGCACGGTGATGACCGGCCCGAACACCTCCTGCTGGATGATCTCGTCGGCCTGCCGCACCCCGGAGACGACGGTGGGGGAGTAGAAGAAGCCGCGCTCGCCGACCCGCGACCCGCCGGTCTGCACGCTGGCGTGGTCGGGCAGCCGGTCGACGAAGCCGCTGACCCGGGCGAGCTGGTTGGCGTTGTTCAGCGGGCCGTACAGCACGTCGGCGTCGTCCGGCGCGCCGGTGCGCGTGTTGCGGGCCTGCTCGGCGAGCGCCGCCACGAAGTCGTCGTGGATGCCCGGACCGGCCAGCACCCGCGTCGCCGCCGTGCAGTCCTGGCCCGCGTTGAAGTAGCCGCCCACGGCGATGGCCTCGGCCGCGGCCGCCACGTCCGCGTCGTCGAAGATCACCACCGGGGCCTTGCCGCCCAGCTCCAGGTGGGTCCGCTTCAGGTCCGGCGCGGCGGCGGAGGCGACCTCCATGCCCGCCCGGGTCGAGCCCGTGATCGACACCAGCTGCGGGGTCGGGTGCGACACGAGGGTACGACCGGTGTCCCGGTCGCCGCAGACCACGTTGAACACGCCCGGCGGGAGGAACTCGGCGGCGATCTCGGCCAGCAGCAGCGTCGACACCGGCGTGGTGTCCGACGGCTTCAGCACCACCGTGTTGCCGGCGGCGAGGGCCGGGGCGATCTTCCACACCGCCATCATCAGCGGGTAGTTCCACGGGGTGACCTGCGCGCACACGCCGATCGGCTCCCGCCGCACGTACGAGGTGTGGCCCGCCATGTACTCCCCGGCGGACCGGCCCTCCAGCAGCCGGGCCGCCCCGGCGAAGAACCGGAACTGGTCCACCGCCGGCGGCAGCTCCTCCTCGGCGGTGAGCTGGCGGGGCTTGCCCGTGTTGCGCACCTCGGCGTCGACCAGCTCGGCCGCCCGCGCCTCCACGGCGTCGGCGAGCTTCAGCAGCGCCTTCTGCCGCTCGCCGGGGGTGCTGTCCCGCCACGTCTCGAACGCGGCGGAGGCCGCCCGCATGGCCGCGTCCACGTCCGCCGCGCCGGAGACCGGCGCCTGGGCGAAGACCTCGCCGGTGCACGGGTCGACCAGGTCGGCGTACCCGCCGTCGGACGGATCGACGTACTCGCCGTTGACGAAGTTGCGCAGCTGCTGCTGGTCGCTCATCAGGTGTCTCCGAGGGATGCCGGGGATGCGGACAGCGGAGGTTATCGGAATCTGACTGCCATCTTCGCTACTGAATTCGCGGCAGACAAGGGCATGAGCGACTGTTTCCGTGTGGGAATTGCTGGTTACCGTGCGGCGGCGGCTCGGCTACGCTGCCGAGGTGTGGAGCCGAGAGCCTTCTTCGTCGCCGGCCGCCCCGCACACGGCGAGGGCGAGCTGACCGTCACCCACCCGTACGACGGTCGCCCGGTGGGGCGTACCACGCTCGCCACGCCCGACCAGGTCGAGGCCGCCGTCGCCGCGGCGGCCGCAGTGGCGGCGCGGGCCGCGGCCCTGCCCGCGCACGCCCGCGCGGCGGCCTTGGACCACGTCTCCCGGCGGCTCGCCGAACGGGCCGACGAGATCGCCGACCTGATCACCGCCGAGAACGGCAAGCCGGTCAAGTGGGCGAGGGCCGAGGTGGGGCGGGCGGTGTCGACGTTCCGCTGGGCGGCCGAGGAGGCCCGCCGCTTCTCCGGCGAGCTGCAACGCCTCGACACCGACCCCGCCGCCACCGGGCGGATCGCGCTGGTCCGACGCGCGCCGAAGGGGCCGGTGCTGGGGATCGCGCCGTTCAACTTCCCGCTCAACCTGGTCGCGCACAAGGTCGCCCCGGCCATCGCCGTCGGCGCGCCGATCATCGTGAAGCCGGCCCCCGCCACCCCGCTGTCGGCGCTGCTGCTCGGCGAGCTGCTCGCCGAGACCGAGCTGCCCGCGGGCATGTTCTCGGTGCTGCCGCTGCCCAACGAGCGGGCCGCCGAGCTGGTCGCCGACCCGCGGCTGCCGGTGGTGTCGTTCACCGGCTCCGGGCCGGTCGGCGCGGCCATCCGCCGGGCCGCGCCCGACAAGCACGTCACCCTGGAGCTGGGCGGCAACGCGGCGGCGGTGATCTGCGAGGACTGGAACACCGACGAGGACCTCACCTTCGCCGCGCAGCGGATCGCCACCTTCTCCAACTACCAGGCCGGGCAGTCGTGCATCGCCGTGCAGCGGGTGTACGTGCACGAATGGCTCTACGACGCCTTCCTGCCGAGGCTGGTCGCCGCCGTGGAGGCGCTGCGCACCGGCGACCCGGCCGACCCGCTGACCGACGTCGGCCCCCTGGTGTCGGTCCAGGCCGCGCAGCGGGTCGAGGCGTGGGTCGACGAGGCTGTGGTGGCCGGGGCGACCATCGAGGTGGGCGGGCGGCGCGAGGGTGCCACCTACCCGCCGACCGTGCTGTCCGGCGTGCCGGCCGACGCCAAGGTGTGCGCCGAGGAGGTCTTCGGGCCGGTGCTCGTGGTCGCCCGGGTCGAGAACGACACCGCCGCGTTCGCCGCCGTCAACGACTCCGCGTACGGGTTGCAGGCCGGCGTGTTCACCCACCGGCTCGACGTCGCCTTCGCCGCCCACCGGGTCCTCGACGTCGGCGGGATGATCGTCGGGGACGTGCCGTCGTACCGGGCCGACCAGATGCCGTACGGGGGCGTGAAGGGCAGCGGCGTCGGGCGGGAGGGCCTGCGCAGCGCCATGGACGACTACACCGACGCGAGGGTGCTGGTCCTCACCGGGGTGCAGCTGTAGCGCCTCCGGCCGGCGGCGTCGCGCTCGTCGGCTGGCGTCACCAGGTGCCGTCGTCATGGACGCGGGCGGGGGCCCGGCCGAGCAGCAGGGTGGTCAGGGCGGCGTCGATGTCGTCGCCGAGGAACCACTCGCCGGCCTGGTCCAGCGCGAAGACCCGGCCCCGCTCGTCGACGGCGATGATGCTCTCCTGGTTTTCCGTGCCGAGGGGGAACAGCCGTACGCCGAGCACGGCGCCGAAGTCCGCGAGCGTGTCGGCGTTGTGGGCGACCAGGTGCGGCATGATGTCGAACCGCGAGATCCACACCTGCCGGCCGGGGCCGCACCGGGCTCCGATCAGGCCGGGGAACCGGGTGATGGCCTCCACCGCCGCGGGGAACGCGACGTGCGTGTGGTTGGCCCCGGCGACGGCCGTGACGTCCCGCACGGCGGCGGCGGCCATGATCTCGTCCCCGATGTGCGGGGCCCAGCCGGCGGCGACGAGGGCGTGGGCCACCTCGTCGGGGAAGCGGCCCGGCTCGGGTGCCGGAGCCGGTTCGGGCAACCACGGCTGCCGGAATCCCAGGTCGGACCAGGGGAGCACGTTCATGTGCACCAGGAACCGCAGGCACGAGTCGCAGGGGCGGTCGCCCGGCCCGCCCGCCGGGTCGCCCGGCTCGCGCACCCAGTACAGCTCGAACTGGCTGCCCGCGAAGAGGACCCGCGCCTCGTCGAGGGTCGCCGGGGCCCGCCCCTCGGCAACGCGCTGGTGGTCGTGTTCGTGCAGGACGTCCGACACGACGATCAGCTCGGCGTGCCGGTCCACCCCCCGGACCAGGTGGCCGTGCGGCTGCGCGTCCAGGTATTCCCGGACGAGCCGGTGGTGCCGCAGCACCGCCTCTCCCTTGGCGCCCCACGCGCGGTGCATCCGGCCGCCCACGGTCAGGTGCGCGGCCGTGCCGGGGGCCGGCAGGCGACGGATCTCGCGGAGCAACTGACTCGCCGGGTCGACGGTGCGCGGCGCGGGCTGCGCCGGGCGGCTGCGCCGGTACATCTCCCGCACGGCGGGGAACGGCAGGCGCGGCCACGTCGAGACCTCGCCGGTCTCCTTGTCCACCACCGTGGTCGGCAGGTCGCCCGGGGGGACCGCGGCCGACGGGGTCACCGTCGACGTGATCAGGTAGCCGAGGTCGAACTCCTCGACCAGCGGGGCGCACTCGTGCCCGAGGCGCTGGGAGTCCCGGTGGGCCCAGACGGTGGCGAGCTGTTCGGCCTGCTGACGGTCGATCACCCACCCGAAGTTACCGGACCCCACGGAATCCGTGGCGCCCGGTATGGTCTGCCGTACCGAGGGTGACGGGGAGGTCGGCGTTGGCCGAGAGCGTGGACCGGGAGGCCAACCGGGCGCTGCGGGCCCGGTTCGACGAGGTGCACGGGCAATACCGCCAGCTCCGTTCCGGTTTGGACGAGCTGCGGACCAGGCTCGCGGAGCTGCGGGTCACCGCGCGTTCCGACGACGGTCAGGTGACCGTGGTGGCCGGTGCCCGGGGCGACGTCGTCTCGGTGGAGCTCACCCCCGCCGCCCTCCAGGCCCGCGACGCCAGGGCCCTGAGCGGCAAGATCACCTCGACGGTGCACCGCGCCACCGCCGCCGCGGTCGCCGCCACCCAGGACCTGGTGGCCGGCTACCTGCCGGCCGGGTCGGGGGCGATGGAGTTCCTCCGCACCGGTGACTTCGACACCCTGCTGGGCCGGGCCGACGCCGTCATGCGGGGCGGGGAGCGACCGACGTGACCGACGGGCAGCTCTGGCTGGATCCGGGCCGCGCGCGGCGCGGCGGGGCCGACCTGACCTCCGCCGGCGAGGCCGTCACCGACCGGCGGGCCCAGGTGGGGGGCCAGCTCGCGGCGGCCAGCGCCGCCCGCCCCTGGGGGCGCGACGACATCGGCGCGGCGTTCGAGAAGCAGTACCGGGGGTTCGAGGAGACGCTGCTGCGGGCCTGGGCGGGCCTCGGTCGGGCGCTGGAGCACCTGGGCGAGGACGTCGTGCGCTCGGTGGACAACTCCGTGCGCACCGACGCGCACAACGCCGGCCGACTCGACCGGATCTCCGACCAGCGGCCCGCCGGGCGCTGACCACTCGGAGGCCCCCGTGACCCTGCTGCCGAGCCCTATCCCGCACCCGCTGGACTACGCGCCCTGGGAGCTGCCCGGCTGGGTCTACGAGGCGCTCGACTGGGTGATCGGGGTCGAGTGGCCGGAGGGCAACGAGAAGGCGGTCTGGGACCTCGCCGACCAGTGGTACGCCGTGGCCGACGCCCTCGCCGGTCCGCGCGCCGACGCGGTCGCCGCCGCCGGTGAGGTCCGCAGCGGGTACGGCGGGATCGGTGCGGTCGCGGAGGCGTTCGACGCGGCCTGGAAGCGGGTGGCCGAGGGCGACGAGGCCCCGCTGCCGGTGCTGCTGGCGGTCAGCGGTGACCTCGGCCGGCTCGTCGAGGAGTGCGGCTGCGATATCGAGGGCGCCAAGCTCGAAGTCTGGATCGAGCTGGGCATCCTCGTCATCGAGCTGCTCTCCCTCGCGGTGGCGGCGGTGCTCACCGCCGGTGCCGCCTCGCCCGCCGCCGGTGCCGCGATCGCCGCCAGCCGCTTCGTCGTGCAGCAGATCTTCAAGAAGCTGCTGGCCCAGCTCGCCCGCAAGACCCTCAAGCAGGGCCTGAAGGAGGCCGGCGAGCGCGCCGCCAAGCGGGTGGCCGAGGGGGGCATGCGCGGCCTCGCCCGGAAAGCGGCGCGGGGCGGGCTGGAGGAGGCAGCCGAGGAGTCGGGGATCACGCTCGCCACGCAGGCGTACCAGAACTCGACCGGCCGTCGGCACGGCCTCGATCTGACCGACGCGGGGATGTCCGCGCTCGGCGGCCTGGCGGGCGGGGCGGCGGCACCGCTGGCCGGCCTCGGGCGGCACGCGACCGGCCGGGCGGCCCGGGTCGGCGAGCACTTCGGCCGGGAGATGACCGGCGAGATGATCGCCGACCAGGCGGCCAACCTCGCCACCGGGCAGGGCCTGGTGTCGCTGGAGGACGCGGCGCGGGCCGCCGCGTCCGGGGCCACCGGGTCGACCACCGCGCAGACCGACGCGGCGCTGCAGCATCGCCTCGACGGCCGGATGGCCGCTCTCGCGGGGGCGTCCTTCGCCCCACCCGACCTCGGCGCGCTCGCCCCGGCCCCGACCGATGCGACGCCCGCCCCGGCCCCGACCGACGGCACCCTCGGCGCGGGCCCGGAGCGTCCCCCCGTCCCGCTGCCGCGCGACGGGGGAGGGCCCGCCGTCGTCCCGGTCCTCGGGGCGGCCGGGCCGGATCCCGGCCCCGTCGCCCCGGCCACGGTCGAGGCGGCCGGCGACGCGCTGCGGACGCACCACCCGTCGTCCCTACCCGAGTCGTCGCTCGTGGCCGCCCACGCCGCCGGCCCGGTCGACGGCGGCCACCTCGGCCACGTGTCGGCCGCATCGGCGCAGGCGCCGACGGAGCCTGCGGCGCAGTCGTCGGCGCAGTCGCCGGCGCAGTCGCCGGCCACGCCCGGCGCGACCGACGGGTCGGGGATCTCCCGCGCGACGGTCAGCCCGACGCTGTCCTCGGTCGCCCCGGTCGAGCCACCGCAGCTCGACACGCGGGGAGCCGGCGCCCTGCCCGCGCCCGTCGCCGCTGCCACCGTCGCCGACGGCGTCGCGCCGGGGACTCCGACAGCGCCCCACCTGCCGGCCTCGACGAGCGGCACCGTCGCGCCGCCCCCGGTGACCCCGCCGCCGGTCGGCACGGGCCCGGCGGGCACGGCCAGGCCGGCGGCCCCCGGACACGACGGCCCGCTCCCGCCGCCGCCCCGTTTTCCGCTGCTCCGCTCGCTGGATCCGCGGTCGCAGTCTGCGGATCATCCCGTCCCGCCGCCGCGCAGGTCACCCGAGTGGCAGGCCAGGCAGCGGGCCGAACGCGAGGCATACGACCGGCATCGCTACCAGGCCCGCTTCCACCAGCAGCGCGCCCTGCACGAGGACAACCGGCGCTTCCTGGGGGCCCGAAAGCTGCATTCCCGGTACGAGTTCTTCCAGCGGCGCGCCAGCGAGTACGCCGCCTACGCGCTCAGCCTGAAGCACCGCGGGCAGGACTACCTCGCGACGTCGTGGCACCGGATGGCGGTGGCGGACGAGCGGGCCGCCCACGAGTCGCGGGAGTTGGCCGACGCGGTGCTCGCCGGCACGGTCACGCCGCAGTTCGTCGAGGTCAGCGACCCCCTCGACTTCTACTCGATCAACACGGACGATCCGTCGCTCGTCGTCGGGGAGGTGGACACCGACGGCCCCTCGGCGCTGACCGGAGACGACCACCCGCCGCCGATCGACCGGTCCCGCCGGTACGGGCAGTGGGGCGGGCTCCGGCCCCCGTTGGCGTTGCACCAGTCCGACCTCGAACGCGCGATGCCCCGCGACGCCGGCGGGCGGGTCCTACGCACCGCCGACCCCCGCCGGGGCGGCTGGTTCCGGCTCGCCAACGACGGCGGGCCGGCCGCCGACCCGACCCGGGGCATCAACTGCCTGGACTGCACCCTGTCCCTGTACGAGACGTGGATGCACGGTCGCCCCCGGGTCTCCGCGCCCCGCACCTTCGACGCGTACGCCGCAGGGGACATCAGCCGGCCGCTCGGCGGGGAGCTCGGCGGCCCGGGGCGTGTCGAGGACGCCACCGGAGGGCGCTTCCAGAAGCTCGTCGACCCCGACGACGGCACTCCCGTCGACGACAGGTGGAGTGTGGTCAACCGGGGGTTCGGCAGCGTCGAGAGGCAGCTACGCGCCGGAGGGCACGGCAGCTACGCGTTCCTCATCACCACGTACGAGGGCGGCGGGTCGCATGCCTGGGTGGCGCTGAACCAGAACGGCGGCGTGCTCTACCTGGATCCGCAGAGCGGAATCGTGTCCGACATGCCGATCTACATGCACAGCGGGCTGCCGGCCCCGCACAACGTGACCGGCATCGACGCCCTGGTCCTCGGGCCGGACGGGCGGCCGATGCCGTTCGCCGGGGTCGGGCCGGGGCAGTTCAGCCAGCGTGCAGAGGTGACGGAGCAGCGGCAACGGCCGGAGCCGGAGGACCGGTCCCGGGAGTGGCGGCCCGGCCCCGACGACCCCACGGACGACGAGCTGTACGTCAACCGGATGCACCTGCTCGAAGGCCCTGGTTCGCCCGATCCAGTGCCGGCGCAGGGGGATGGCACCGGTGGCCCCGGCGAAAATCCCCCGCGAGGTCCGATTGAATCGGGCCTCGCGGACGGCCAGGTCCGCCGCAGCCGCGAAGAGGCGCGAACGATCCTGAGGTCGCGTGGGATCTCTCCGCGAAGGGTCGTGGCGGCCAACTCTGATCTTGACCAGATCTTCAGTGCGGGTGTTACGCCGGTTGAACTGGCGACAGAAATGGACGGTCCGACGCTGCGGAGACTCGTACCGCAGCTGACCGAGGTGGCAGCGCAGGATCTGTCCGCGCTCTTTGAGGACCGCCGCGTCCGACGCATGCTGGACCAGACATGGCAGTCTCCACCGGACAGTGAACCATGTCTGGCCGAGACGCTGGTGAAGCAGTTGGTGGCGGACCCGAGGTTGGTGAGGCTGATCCTGGCGACGCCGGAGTTGGCCAGATCGTTGATTGCGCGCCCGGTTACGCTGCACCACCTGGCAAGTCACCCGCAGGCCGTCGAAGTGCTCCAGTCTGTGGTGGATGAGGTTGAAGAAATGGGCGAACCTCCCCAGGACTCGGGCGTATCGAGACCGGAGCCAACGCCTCTTACCGAAGAGCAGCGGAGGGTCAGTGAGAGCGTCGCGCCAGAGGCGGGTGGTACGGTCCAGCCAGGATTCGACTATGTCCGCCGAACGGATACCAGATACCAGTCCGAGTACCTTGACAACCTCTATCGGGAGGCAGCGGTCGCGCAACAGGAGTTGATCGTGCTCGCGCAGCAACTTGCGTACGAGGGTGATCGCTCGGTTGGCGTGGCGGGCTGGCGGGCCGAGCCCAAGGGTAGGCAGCGCGCCGAAGACAAGATCAAGAAGTACAAGGGGGAGGCTTCGCGGCTGACTGATCTTGCCGCGGCAAAGGTCGAGTTCGATTCGCTTGACGATCTGTATCGAGCCCTCGACCGGCTGCGACAGCACCCTACGGTGCGGATCGTAGAGTTCAACGACCGTTTCCGAAATCCGCAGAGGAGCGGTTATCGCGACGTTCAATTGTTGCTCAGGTTGTCCAATGGTCATGTGGCGGAGTTTCGGCTGCATCTGGCTGCGTTGGACGAGGTGGCCGTTTGGGAGCATTCACTCTTCGAAGTCAAGCGAGACATCGAGGCTCTGGCGCTTGAGGAGGGTCGGGTGTTGACGACGCGAGAATCGGCGATTGCCGGTGGTATCATCAGGCGCCAGCAGGAACTCTTCTGGAACGCATTAATCTCCACCTTATAGGAAAGCTTATGAATCCTACGCCCGGCCTCGTCCTTCCTTCATATTTCAGATATTACGCATCGCCGGTGAAGATCGTATCGTCGCCTGATGGTGGAGTTTGCGTGTGGCGAGTTTCCATAGATGATGGCGGGTGGAGCAGGGAAGACGACCTATTTGCGGAAATAGTCTTTGCAGTCGGTGGTGAAATCTTCACGTGTTCCCAGGAAGATTTCGTTCAGGAGGTGGAGGCCTACCGCGGTTACTATCTGCGAGGCGAAGGGCCGATCTTCGCGCTGTACGAGACTGTGCGGGCCATTGAGGATGTTGCTGCCGCTGAGCGGCGTGCTCTGACCGCAGAGGAGCGGGCCTTGGTCCAGGGCGTCAGGCGGCGGACGTTCGTCATGTTCGAGGAGCAGTTGCAGCGGGAGGGTGACCCCGGCGCGGATCCGACCATCGCCACCCCGTAGCGACGGGCGCACATATCGTTGATCTTGGTACGAAACGGCCCCCCGGGGTGTTTCGTACCAAGATCTCCCGTCGACGCGTTCGGGCGGGATGGGGGCAGGGATCCCGGTGGACGTGGGAGGCGGGCGTGTGGCTATTATTAGTCCGCACGCCGCCCGGTCCCGCCGGAGCGGAGCGCATGGTGGCTGTAGCTCAGTTGGCAGAGCACCGGGTTGTGGTCCCGGTTGTCGTGGGTTCAATTCCCATCAGTCACCCTCAGCACGAAGGCCCCCTCCGCTCGGAGGGGGCCTTCGTCGTTGCCGCGTTGCCGCCCGGGGCCGGAGCCCCGGGGGCCGGGGTCAGGCGGTCGGTTCGGCGCTCGGTGACTCGGTCGCGTCGCCGGGGGTGTCCTCGGCGTTCGGCGAGGCGGCGGCGTCCGGGTCGTACGGGAGGGCGCTGCCCTTGACGTACTCGTCCCAGCTCATGTTCCAGTCGGTCCAGCCGTTGCCGTTGGCGAGTTTGCGTTCGGTGCCCTTGACGGTGATCGGGTCGCCGATGCGGGTGTTGTCGAACAGCCAGGCGCCGTTCTTCATCGAGACGTTGACGCAGCCGTGCGAGACGTTGACGCTGCCCTGCTGGCCCTCGGACCAGGGCGCGGCGTGGATGAACTCGCCGCCCCAGGTGAGGCGCTGCGCGTAGTCGATCTTCGTGCGGTAGCCCTCTTCGGGGCCGAGCTCCTCGAAGGTGTCGAAGACCGTCTTGCGCAGCTTCTCGATGACCACCATGGTGCCGCTGGACGACGGCGTGCTCTTCTTGCCGAGGCTCACGGGAATGGTCTTGATCACCTTGCCGTCCTTGGTGACGGTCATCCGCTTCGTCTTGTTGTCGACCGTCATGATCACCGCCGGGCCGGTCTTGATGTCGACGGTCAGGTCCGCGCGGCCGTACCAGCCGTCGCCGAGGGGGAGGCCGCCGGCCTGCACCCGGTACGAGATGGTGCTGCCGGCCTTCCAGAACTCCTTCGGCCGGTAGCGGACCTCCGTGGGGCTCACCCAGTGCCAGATGCCCTCCTGGGCCGGCGTGGAGGTCACCGTCATCCGCCGCTGGACGTCGTCGCGGTAGTCCTCGGGGATGGCGCGGCTGAACTTCACGATCAGCGGCATGCCGACGCCGACGACCTGGTTGTCGCCGAGGAAGCTGCTGACGCGTACCTGCTTGCCGGGCTTGGCCATGGTGGTGAAGGTGCTGGTCGCCTGGGCCGGCTTGCCGTCGTCGCCGGTCGCCGTGACGGTGGCCGTGTAGGTCTCGCCGTACTTCAGGGCACCTTCGGGCAGCCAGCTCTTGCCGTCGGCGGCGAGCGCGCCCTCGACGGGCGCGCCGGCCGAGTCCTTCAGCTCGACCGCCGTGTCCTTCGCCTCCTTCGTGGTGAAGGCGATGGCGGTGGACGCCGGCATGTCCTTCGCGTCGGCCGCGGGCTCGGTGATGGTCGCCGCGGCCTTGGGTGCGCTCTCGCCGCCTCCCTGCCAGGCCGACGGCTTGCCCCCCTCGCCGTCGGTGCAGGCGCTGGTGAGCGCCAACACGGCGGCGAGCAGCCCCGCCGCGAAGACGCGGCGTCGACCACCGCGCCGGGTCAACTGGTCCTGGGTTGCGCGCATGATTCCCTCACTGTCGTGGTGCCCCGGTTGCCCATCGTCTCTCACTGACGCACGGAAACGGATACTCGTTGCCGGGGGTGAAGAGAAACACTCGAACCATGATGTCTGAATCTGGCGAAAAGCCGCACTTGGCGAATGATGCTCGCAAATGACGGGGGCGGGCACCGGAATACCGGTGCCCGCCCCCGTGTCGGGTCCTGTCAGGCCAGCGCCGGCCCGGCGCCGCCCTCCGGCACCGGCAGCGCGCTGCCCTTGACGAACTCGGACCAGCTCAGGCTCCAGGCCGTCCAGCCGTTGCCCTGAACGAGCTTGCGCTCGGTCCCCTTGATCGTGATCGGATCCCCGACCCGGGTCTGGGAGAAGAGCCACTTCGCCTGCGCCATCGAGACGTTGACGCAGCCGTGCGAGACGTTCTGCCGCCCCTGCACGTGCTCGGACCAGGGTGCGGCGTGGATGTACTCGCCGCCCCAGGTGAGCCGCTGGGCGAAGTCGATCTCGGTGACGTACCGGTTGGCCGGGTCCGGGTCGTCGCGGGTGTCGAAGACCGTGGACTCCTTCTTCTCCATCACCACCATCGTGCCGCTGGAGGAGGGGGTGCTCTTCTTGCCCAGGCTCACCGGGATCTTCCGGAGGAGCTGGCCGTCCTGGAAGACGCTCATCTGCTTGGTGGCGTTGTCGACCTTCATCTCGAACGCCCGACCGATCTTGGCGGTGGCGCTCCGGTCGACGTTGCCGTACTTGCCGTTGCTGAGCGGGATGCCGGCCAGCGCGATCCGTACGCTGATCGTGGTCCCGGGCTTCCAGTATTCGGGCGCCCGGTAGTAGGCCTGGGTGCCGTTGGAGACCCAGTGCCACGCGCCGGGCTGCGGCGGGTCGGTGCGCACGAACATCCGCTTCTGCACCGCGGCCCGGTCCTTCTCCGGGATGCCGGGGTGGAACTCGGTGACGACCGGCATGCCGACGCCGTACGTCCTGTCGTCGAACAGGTAGAGCCCGGAGGCGATCATCGACTTCGGCTTGGCCATCGTCGTGAACGTGCTGGTGCCCTGCCGGGTCTCGCCGCCCGCGCCGGCGGCGTTGACGGTGGCCGTGTAGCGGGTGCCGAACTTCAGCGGCTTGTTCGGCACCCAGGAGGAGCCGTCGGCGCGCCAGCGGCCCTCGACCTTGTCGCCGTTGGCGGCGGTGAGGGTGAGGTCGGTCACCTTGCCGCCCTCGGGGATCTTCGCGGAGATCTCGGTGCTGACCGGCCTGTTCTTCGCCCCGTCCGCCGGGCTGACCTTGAGCGTCGGGTCGGCGCTCGTGGCCGGATCGGCCGGTGCCGTTCCTGTCTCGGCGGCGACGCTGCTGCCGACGGCGGGCGCACCGTCGACGAACTCCGCCTTCTTCTGGTCGTCGCCGCACCCGGTCAGTGCCAGCGACGCCATCAGGCTCAGGGCGCCTACCGTCGCCCCGGCCCGCGCGAACATGCCCATTCCCACCTCTGTTCTCGCGTACCTGGCGGACATCGTGCCGCATGACGGCCATCGGCCACCGCCCGCGCTGCCAATCGTGAGAGATTTGGGGGCTTTTGGCCGTTAAGCGTGCCCGAAGGGTGGAGCCGGGTATCGGATTGGAACCCCGCTCAGGAGGCGTGCTAGGGTTCTCTCCGTTGCCAACGAGCGCCGCTAGCTCAACTGGCAGAGCAGCGGACTCTTAATCCGCGGGTTCGGGGTTCGAGTCCCTGGCGGCGCACCAAAACAAGACCCTGACCTGGCATTAGCCGGCCAGGGTCTTCTTGGTTCTGTGGACCGACGGCCCGCTTGCGGAGACGGCACCACGTTTCGCGGTCACCCACTGCGGAAGCTACGCCGATACGCCTGCGGGCTGGTGCCGGTGATCCGCTTGAAGCGGTCTCGGAAAACAGCGGTGGAGCCGAAACCGACCTGCGTCGCCACCCGGTCCACGGGAAGGGCCGTGGTCTCCAGGAGGTGCTGCGCCTGGTGGACGCGGACCCGGTGCAGCCACCGCAGCGGGGTGGTGCCGGTCTGGTCGCGGAAGCGCCGGTTCAGTGTCCGGGTACTCATGCCGGCGTGGCGGGCGATGTCGGCGAGGGTCAGCTGACACCGGGCGTTGTCGCGCATCCAGGCCAGCAGCGGCTCCAGGGTCGCCCCCTCGGGGGCCGGTGGTTCGTGCGTGATGAACTGCGCCTGTCCGCCCGCGCGTTCCAGCGGCATGACGGACAACCTCGCCGTGTCGGCGGCGACGGCGGCACCGTGATCGCGGCGGATCAGGTGCAGGCACAGGTCGAGCCCGGCGGCGGCGCCGGCGGACGTGAGGAACTGGCCGTTGTCCACGTAGAGCACGTTGGGGTCGACCTGGATTCGCGGATGCTGGGCGGCGAGCTGGTCGGTGGCGAGCCAGTGCGTGGTGGCGCGGCGTCCGTCGAGCAGGCCCGTGGCGGCGAGCGTGAACGCGCCGCCGCAGATCGAGGCTATCCGGGCGCCGTTCGCGGCGGCGGCGCGCAGCGCGTCGAGGACCGCGGTGGGCGTCGCGGCGGCGGGGTCGGAGACACCCGGCACGACGACGGTGTCGGCGTCGGCGAGGACGTCCAGGCCCCACGGCACCGTGATGCTGAACGCCCCCGTGGTGACCGTCGGCGTGGCGGCGCAGACGAGGACGCGGTAACCGGCGCGGCCGTCGGCCAGGCGGGTGCGGTGGAAGACCTCCATCGGGGTGGCCAGGTCGAAGGGGACGACGCTGTCGAGGGCGAGCACGGCCACGGTGTGCATGGCGGAAATTCAACCAGTCAGGGCCGTGCGGTGGCCGGCGGGCGCGCGTCGGCCGCCCGACGCGTGACCCGGTCGAACAGGTCTGTGACCGACAGGCCGCCGGTGAAGCACCAGAGCGCGATGACCGGATCGCAGAGCGCACAGCCGAAGGACGAGTCGTGCAGCGACGGGATGATCGGGGTGCCGCGCCGGTGGTGCACGACGTCCCAGACCGTGTGCAGGAGCCAGCCGACCCCGATGAAGGTGTACGAGGTGAGCCCGGCGTAGCCCACCACCAGCAGCAGCGCGCAGAAGGCCAATTCCCACAGCCCGAACCCACCACCGCTGATGTAGGCGGCCCCGGCGCCGGTGACGACGAGCGCGTTCAGGCGCCGCCGGTGCGGCTCCGGCACGAGGGAGTTGAGCCCGACGTAGACCAGCCCGATCACCACCGGCATGACATAGCGAAGCACGATCAAGCCCCTCTGCGTTCCCGTTGACGCGTGTCGGGAAGGAGCCTAGGAAGGTCTGCCACCGGGAACGAGAGGCGAAAGTGCCACGGTCCGCCGGATTCTCGCCACCGCCGTCTTCGTCGATGCCACCGCACCGGGAGTGGCCGGCCGTGCTGCCGGTGTCCCGGGGCGTACACCCTGGTGGTGGACCCGTCCGGAGCCGCGACCGGGCAGGTCACGCCGGCGCTGCGGCCAGGCCGCCCCTGCCCTGCCGGGCCGGTGTGCGAGCGCGCTGACGTCTCGGCCCGTTCCCGCCGAGCGCCGCTGGCTCAGCTGGCAGGGCAGCGGACTCTTGATCCGCCGGTCGGGGCCTTTTCGCGTACGCCGATGGTGGTTCGCGGCCCGCCGCCTGGGCGGGTCCAGCTGGTGCCGCGTGCCTGGTATGCGAGGGCCGCCTCGCCGCCCGCCCGGCATCGCCCGTCGCCTCGTCGTTGCTCCCTCCGACAGCCGGTGGGGCCGACCGCGATTATGCATAGTCGACGGACGATCTGACGGTTGCGCCGCAAACGTATGACGTCTACGCTGCAAGGCAGAATTCTGTGACCATGGGCAAGAGGGCGTGAGCGGGCAGCGGGCGTTCCCGACGGCACGATAGGTGCCGCCGGTCGGTGCTTCCCGCTCAAAGCGTACGTGGCCTTGAGCCTGTTCTTGCTGCTCCTTTGTCAAGGAACCACCATGGTCGGAATCGCCCCGTGTTCTCCCCGCCGTCGGCCATTATTCGTGCGGTGGTCCACCGTCGCGCCCCGAGGACGAATGTCCAGCGAACATGTTCTATCGGCGGTAAGCGAAAGGAATGGTACGTGAAGCTAGCCGTCTCTACCGCTCGAAGGTCACTGCTGGCCGTCGCGCTGGTCGTCGCCTCCACGCTGCCGGCGGTAGCCGCGAATCAGCTGCCCGCTTCGGCCGCCGTCCAACAGACCTACTATGTCGCCCCGGACGGAAACGACACCAACGCGGGAACGCTCCAATCGCCGTTTCGCACCCTGCAACGTGCGCGGGACGCCGTCCGTACGGTGAATTCCAGCATGACGGGCGACATCCAGGTGTACCTGCGCGGTGGAAGTTACCCGGTGAACAGCACGATCGAGTTCGGGGCCGGTGACTCCGGCACCAACGGATATCGGGTCAGCTATTCCGCCTACCCCAACGAGACGCCTGTTCTCGAAGGTGGGGTGCAGGTGACCGGATGGACCCAGCACAGCGGCAACATCTGGAAGGCGCCGCTCGACCGCGCCAACAAGCTGCGCGCGCTCTACGTCAACGACAAGCGGGCGTACATGGCGTCGAAGACGATCGGCTCGGCGGGCTGCTACGGGACGTACACCATCACGGCCGGCCAGGCCGCGTGGGCCTGGGAGTCGGGGTCACAGTGCGACGGCGCCAAATACAACCTGAACGACTTCCCCGCCGTCGCCCGCAACGCCGACGACATCGAGATCGAGACGGCGACGACCTGGACCACGGCGATCGTGGGGGTCCGCCAGGTGGCCACGAGTTCCGACGGCGCGAACCGGGTGGCGCTGTTCCAGCAGCCGGGTGCCGCCATCGCCCAGGGCGCGTTCAACGGCAACGCCCAGACGGGCGGCAGCCACAAGGTGATGAACGCCTACGAGTTCCTGGACGCGCCGGGTGAGTTCTACTTCGACAAGGGCAGCCGGACGCTCTACTACTACAAGAGCAGCGCCGAGAACATGACGACCGCGTCGGTCTTCGCGCCGAACAACGTGACGACCCTGCTGCGGGTCGCCGGCACCTCGACGAACAGCCACGCGCGCAACATCACGTTCTCCGGCCTCACCGTCCAGCACTCCGACTGGAACCTGTTCAACGTCGCCGGTTCGTCGTTCAAGCAGGCGCAGCAGGGCAACCTCGGGGCGCAGGCGTACGCGAAGCGGAACTTCCACGACTACTACTACCGCAACGTCGACGTCACCCCGGGCATGATCCAGGTGGAGAACGCCGACGGGATCCTCCTGCAACGCAACCGGGTCCAGCACACCGGCGCCGACGGCATCAACATGGTCAACGACGTGCAGAACAGCCAGCTGATCGGCAACTTCACCAACGACATCGCCGGATCCGCCATCACCGTCGGCCACCCCCAGCACGTCTACATCGGCGACGGGACGTCGACCAACCGGGAGAAGTGGTCGCCGCAGGTCGAGGGGCTGCCGAAGAACATCGACATCAGGAACAACTACCTCTACGACAGTGCGGTGCTGTTCAACGGGCACAGCCCCATCTCGGCGTACTTCGTCGACACCCTGACCGTGCAGCGCAACCGGATCGAGAAGTCGCCGTGGTCGGGCATCACGCTCGGCTGGGGCTGGTGGAACTTCGACGGGTCATCGGGCTCGATCGCGCCCAACCGGCCGACCACGACGGCGCGGAACAACACCATCAGCCACAACCACATCATCGACACGGTGCAGCGCCTCAGTGACACGGCGCCCATCTACACGCTGGGCAGCCAGCCGGGCACCACGATCACCAACAACTATCTCCAGGGCGTGCCGTCCGGGCACAAGTACGGCCTCCACCCCGACGAGGGGTCGGCGTACATCACCTTCCGCGACAACGTCCTGAGCGTGGACAAGAACGTCACCTGGCTCATCAACTCCGATGACTTCGGGCGCAAGCACGACCTGAGCATCACGCAGATCTACGGCCCGATCAACAAGGTGTCGAACAAGAACCTGCCCAACAGCACGGTCAACGACATCATCGTCTCCTCCGACTACGTCTGGCCGGCACCGGCGTACGGCATCGCCGCCAACTCCGGCCTGGAGGACGCGTTCCGGGACATCGTCCCGGCGGCCAACCTGTCCCTGCCGAACCACGTCCTGCCGGCCAGCACCTACGTCACCAGCGGGACGGCGTCGATTCCGATCCGGAGCGCCGGCGACGCGACCAAGGCGGTATGGCTGGCTCCCGCCGGCACCACCACCTTCATTGCCGGCCCGACGATGACCAGGGCCGGCGGCACCGACACGTCCATCGCCGTGCCGACGTCGCAGGGCGAGTACCGGCTCTACGTCCTCGACGCGCAGGGCAGCCGGTCGACCGAGTCGACCTCGATCGTCCGGCAGCAGGCCGGCGGCAGCGGCCCGCAGGGTGGGCGGCTCGTGGGCGGCCAGTCGGGCCGCTGCGTCGAGGTGCCGAACTCCTCCACCACCAACGGCACCCAGGTGCAACTGTGGGACTGCGCCGGCGGCACGAACCAGCAGTGGGCCTACACCGCCGGCAAGCAACTGACCGTGTACGGCAACAAGTGCCTGGACGCGAACGGCGCGGGCACGACCAACGGCACCACGGTCATCATCTGGGACTGCCACGGTGGCACAAACCAGCAGTGGAACCTCAACGCCAACGGGACCCTCACCAACGTCCAGTCCGGACTCTGCCTCGATGCCAACGGTGCCGCCACCGCCAACGGCACGAAGATCATCCTCTGGTCGTGCAACGGCGGCACGAACCAGCAGTGGAGCCTTCGCAACTGACCGGCAGCTCGGGACCGGTCCGACTCGGCCCGGCCCCGGGCAGCTCCGGCCCATCGTGCAGGGCCCGGCCGGCGGGGTGACCGGGTGCGCTCCGGGGAGGTGCTAACCTGCTCTGCGTTGTCAGCGGGCGCCGCTAGCTCAACTGGCAGAGCAGCGGACTCTTAATCCGCGGGTTCGGGGTTCGAGTCCCTGGCGGCGCACCACCGAAAAGGCTCTGACCTGGGTTTCACCCTGGGTCAGGGCCTTTTGGTGTTCCTGTCGGTGGTTCGGTGTCTCGGTGGGTGCTCGGGAGCCGTTGGACCGTTCTGGCCGCCGGTGGACTGGTGGCGTGTCGGTGGAGAGATGGATCAACTGCCTGACGCGCCGTCGGCGGGTGCGGCGGCTTGCCAGGTACCTCGTTGTGCGCCCAAAACCGCAACCGGGTACTTTTCGCTACGGTTAGTGCTTCCCGGGCGCGGATAGGGGCAAGTCGTGCGTCACATCGTACGTAGGTCGGTGCGGGCCGTTCTTCTGGATGAGGACGACCGTCTCGTGCTGATCAAGCGGATCAAGCCCGGCCAGGCGCCGTACTGGACAACGCCGGGCGGCGGCCTGGAGTCGACGGATGTCTCCCTGGAGGCCGCGCTTCGCCGCGAGTTGCACGAGGAGCTCGGTGCCGAGGCGGACCGGTTCGCCCAGGTGTTCCTGTTCACCGCCTCCGCTGGTGAGGGCGTTTCTGTCCAGCACTTCTTCGCCTGTCGGCTACGTCAGCTGAACGAGGACGCCCGGACCGGGGAGGAGTTCGCTGATCCGTCGCGTGGCGGCTACCAGCTCGACCGGGTGGCGATCGACAAGCTGGCTGCGGTGGATCTCAAGCCGGATGCGCTGAAGGAGTTCATCATCTCCAACGAGGAGGCTCTGCTTTCGGTGTAGGGCAGGCTGGCCAGACCATCGCTGGTCCGAGTCTGAAGTCCCGGGCTGCCTGGAAAATGTCTTGCGGTCTGCGGGCACCGTTCAGGTTTGCGGCTACGGCACCGATGAAGACACGGTGCGACACGATGAGGGCCACGCCCCGCTGGGCGGCCTGGTGGGCGCGCGATACGGCTTCCCACACGCGTTGTCGTAGCGCGGTGAGGCTCTCCCCACCAGGGAGAGCCGAATCCGGATCACGAAGGCGTTCGCTGCGCCACGCTTGGTACTCGCTCGGGTAGTCGTCGGGGCTCAGGCCGAGCACGCAGTCGGGTGCGCGCCACTCCGCGTAGAGCGGATCTGGCGGCGCGATCGGCACATCAAGGATCTCGGCCAGAATGCCGGCAGTCATCGTCGCCCGCAGAAGAGTGCTGGTGAGGATCATGTTCGGCTTGGCGTTCCGGTCGAGCAGCCAGAGGGCTGTGCTGACGACCTCGGCGATCCCACGCGTCGTCAGCGGCGTGTTGGGACGGGCGTGGGCGCGGGGGCGGCAGAGGCCGTCGAGGCAGGTGCCGTGGCGCATCCAGAGAACCTGGCCGTTCACGACAGGTGCCAGCCGCCGTCGACGTTGAGCGCCTGTCCGGTGATGAATCCTGCTGTGGGGGAGAGCAGGAAGGCGACGACGGCGGCCACATCCGCAGGCTGGCCACGACGCTTGATGCACTGCCGGTCGAGTTGGCGTTGCACCATGGCGGCGTGGTCGTCGACGACGGTGTGTTCGGCGGGGACCTCGATCGAACCCGGGCGCACCGTGTTGACGGTGATGTTGTTCGGGCCGAGTTCACGGGCCAGGGCCCGGACGAGGCCTTCGAGCCCGTTCTTGGCCGCGATGTAGCCGGCCAGGTCGATGCGGCCGAGTTGGGTCAGGATCGAGGAGACGGCCACGATGCGGCCGCGGCCGTTCGCGATCAGGGCGGGCGTGACGGCGCGGATGCACGCGGCGTGGGTGACCAGGTTGAGTTCGAGTTGGCTGCGGAACGTGTCCAGGTCCAGTTCGTGCCAGGGGATTCGGGGGTATGCGCCAGCGTTGGTGACCACGGCAACCAGCTGATCGGCGTGGGCACCGACCGTGGATTGGAACAGCGCCTGTGTCCTGGACCGTGTCAGGTCGCCGATGACGGTGCTGGTGAGTGCGCCGCGCTGGTGGGCCGCCTCGACGACCGCCCCGAGGTCGTCATCGTCGTGGCGGTGGGCCAGGACCAAGTCGAAGTCGGCGGCGAGACGTGCGGCGATCGCGGCTCCGATGCCGCCGCCGGCCCCGGTCACGATCGCGACGTCACGATTCATGGGCTGTCCTTCCAGGTGTGGTGGTGAGTCCCAGCAGGTGGGCCAGGTCGGCTTCGGGCGCGTAGAGGTCTGCGAGCAAGCCGATCGACAACGCGGCGTCCGACGGTTCCATCTGGTGCAGCGGGTAGACGGCCAGCAGACGCATGGCGAGGTACGGCCGTAGCCACGTGAGCAGGTCGGTGCCGATGCTGGTGGCGAGTGGTCGGGCGAGCTGACCGAGGTAGCGGGCGACGGTGTGTTGGCGCGCTGCCGAGGGCCGGTGCTGGTAGTCGATCGCGATCGTGCGGGCCGACAGCCTCGCCAGTCGGACCTGTGGTCTGACGGCGTCGATGATTGCCCGCCGGTGGTCGGCGAAGGCTCCGGGGTTGTAGCGCGGCACGAGCCATGCGGCGTGTAGCCGTTGGTACCAGAGGAAGCAGGCGATCTCCCCCGCGAGGGAGTTGAGGCCGGCGGTGTCGTAGTCGAACCAGACGGGTCGGTTCTGGTCGTCCAGGCCGATGTTGACGTCGGTGGGATCGCCCTGGGTCGTCGCTGCCCATGTCTGCTGGTCCGGGTGCAGGGCGGTGCGGAGACCGGTGACCAGTGCGTCGAAGTCGAGTCGTCGAGGCTGTCCGTTGATGACGAGGGTCGTCTCGTGTAGGTCGCTGCAGCGGATGGCGGACCTGTCGGGCATCGTCAGCAGGTTGGGGTTGTGGCCGTAGTACAGGTCGATCCGGCCGCCGGGTCGGGCACGGTCGCGATAGAGCTTGCCGATGGTCTGGGAGGCGGGCAGATGACGCATCGTGGTGCCGATGACGTGCTGGTAGCGGTTGAGGATGGCGTCGAGCCCGTGGTCGAGGTTGGCGCGGGCACCGACGTCGCCTGCCGTGATGGCGTCCAGGAGCAGGCCGGTGTCGGGCTGGTCGGGCCGGTGTCGGTCGTACACGGTCAGGGTCCAACGGCCGACTCGGTGGTACGCGTGTAGGGCGGGGAGCGGATAGTGGTGCTGGATCCGCCGGTACCCGGCGATCTCGGCGGCAGCCTCGGCAGGATTCGGGTTGGCCTTGACGAATAGTCGGCGTGCGCCGACATCGAGATGGAAGGTGTGGTTCGCGGTGAACCGCCGGTGGCGGGCGACGCGGATCACGAGTCCCACCAGCCAACGCACCGGCCGGCGAAACGCGCGATCAGTTCGGCCGGTACGGCTCGCAGGTCGCTGGCGGTGGACCAGACGGTGTCGTCGTAGCCATCCCGGACGGGGCACGCGTCGGCGATGGACATGAGCTGTGAGAACGGCGTCGCTACCGCGTGGTGACGGGTTGAGCCGGTGATCCACTTGGTGTGTGCGTGCCGCCCGTACAGGCCGACGACGGTAGGCCCGGTGCCGTCCGGTCTTTCGGTGAGGGCGGCGAGGTGGGTCAGGCCGGTGTCGTTGCCGACGACCAGTTCGGCGGTAGCGAACAGATCGACGCATTCCACGGCCGTCGGACCGTGGAAGACCTCGATCTGCGCGACGGACGGTGGTGCCGCTCGGTCCGGCGCGGCGATCAGGCCGAACCGCCAGGGCGCGTCAGGCCGGTGAGCAGTGAGGCAGCGCGCGATTGCCGCGAAGTTCTCGATGCCGTAGTCCTTGCGCTTTGGCCGGCTGGTGGTGGACACGAAGAGGACGTGGTAGGGCGTAGGTGTGGGCTCCGTGGCGCGGAACCGCGGGCACGGGTCGCTGTCAGCAGGCAGCCGTACCCCGAGGGTCTGCTCGATGTCGAGGTAGTAGCGCATCGGCAGCGTGGCGTGCACCTGGAGGACGTTGGCGTCGACGATGTCGAGCCTCGTCGGCGGGATCTCGGGAACGGCTTCGAAGGTGCGCGGTGTCGGGCTTTCGGTGCCGATCGAGTGTTGGCCGTTCGCGGAGGTGACGGTGAGTGGCAGGGTGCATCGGGCGAGGAGATCCGCGCGGGGTCCGACGTATGCCGGCTGCGGGTACCGGTCGCGGGTGGCCTCGTGGAGAGCCTGCGCCAGGGCGAGACCCAGCAGTACGTCGCCGAGCCCTCGTGCGCCGAGGTCGAGCTGCCAGCCGCTTTCGTGCACCGCGTCGAGGGCGGCCTTCGGTGGTGGCAGCTCTCCCGCGGCCCGCCGGTACGGCAGGAGTCGGCCAAGCGGGGCCCGATTGCGCCGGACGAGCGTCGGTCCGCCCCGCCAACAGGTCGGGCTGTCGGTGTCGGTCAGAGCGTGGTCAGTACGCACAGCGGGACCTCGTGTCGTTCGAGCAGCTCCCGCCCGTCTCCGGTCGTGTCCTCGACCAGACAGAGCACGCCTGTGACGTCGGCTCCGGCACTGCGGAGCGCGGTGACGAGGTTGGTGAGGGTGAGCCCGGTCGTGATCTCGTCGTCCACGATGAGGACGCGCTGACCCTTGAAGCGGCCGTAGGCGAACACCTCCAGGCGGCGGGCGTGAGGTTCGTGGAAGACGAGCTTCTCCGGCAGGTCGAGGTTGATCTTCCAGGCGATGCGGTAGTGGCTGCCGCTCGCCCAGGAGACCGCGAGCGTGGGGATGATGCCGCCAGCGTCCAGGCCGAGCAGCACGTCGTGCGGCCGGTAGGCGGGATGCTCGCACCAAAGCCGCCAGAGGTTGTCACCGGCGGCCATCACCCGATCCGGCGCGGTGTCACTGCGGACACCGTCGAGTTCGTGAACGATCCTGACCGGGCGGGTGGTGTCGCCGACTCCGAGTCGGGCTACTCGGTCGGCGGTGATCGCCTTACGTGCGGTGGCCGTCATTGGCTTCCGTCGTCCTTCCATGGTCGCGGGTGTGGCCGAGGGTCTCGTCGTAGGCCAGCAGGTCGCTGGCGGCGCTGCGGATTCGTTCCGTGAGTTCGTTGTCCGAGCGCCAGTCGGCGTGGCTGACGTCGGTGACCGAGGGAAGGTCGACGCGGGCGGAGGGATGTCGGCCGGCGAAGGCCTGGCGGACTTCGTCGCTGGCGTCGAGGTCGATGCCGTCCGCTCGGAGCATGATCTTCATGGCGAGGACGACGTGCTTGTAGAGCGCCCTGACATCGGTGTCGGGTCGGGCGGCCAGCCGCCGCAGCGTCATGACGACCAGCGGTAGGTCACCGCGGGCAGCGCACTCGTCGGCGGTCCGGTCGAGGACATGGAGTACGAGACCGGGTCGGCGATACAGCACTCCCCGGCCGTCGTGCGCGATCTGCCGCAGCGCGTAGAGCAGGCGTGGTGGCAGCCTGCCGGTGCGCGCCTCGTTGGTGGTGAACGCCGACAGCGCGATCTTCGCCCCGTCCGGGCCGGTGGGTGGGAGCGATCGGTTGGCGAGCCAACGCACCGGAAGGGTGTCCCGGACGACGAGGACATCCACGTCGCTCCAGCCCGGCTGCCAGTTTCCATAGGCCAGGCTTCCGGTGACTGCGACCAGTGCCGTCTCGTCGTCGACCAACTCGGCGGCGTAGGCGGCGAGGAAAGGTCGCAGGGACGCCGGCACCGGTGTCTCACGTTGTGGCGGGTGTCGGTCGCCGGAAGTGCGGTGAACCAGCTCGGCGACCGCTCGTTTCAGGGCGAGGAGGCTGCCCGTGTTGTCGACGACGGAGTCGGCGATCGCCGCGATGCGCTCGGCGCCCCGGTTCTGCTTCGTCGCGTCCCGAGACGCTAGCGAATCGGGTGATTCTTTGCCACGGGCCAGACGCACTGCCGGCGGCGCATCGAGATAGATGATCTGGCAGCGATCTCCCCAGATCTGCCGTACATGCCTGGTTGCTTCGAAGCGATGCGCGCTTTCGACGCTGATCCGGTGGGAGCCGGGATTGAGCGCGGCTAAGCGGAGGATCTCCTCGGACAGCATCCGTGCCTCGGTCAGCTCATCCCACGCCTGGTACGGGTCGGTCACGCCGGCCCGGTCGGCCGCAAGGCGGAGCAGATATCCGATCTTCAGCCGCGTGACGGCGTGCTCGGTACGGAGTAACTCCCCGACGGTGCTCTTTCCGCTCTCGGACATGCCGGCGAGGACCCAGAGCCGGTCGACGCGATCCGGAGCCAGCAGTGTGACGGGCACGCCGAAGCGGGTGACGGCCTCGCGAACCTCACGCTGAACATCGAGCAGTGGCCGATCACCACGCACGATCAACCGGTGGTAGTCCCCTCGGTGGATTTGGAGTTCGATGGCTTCGGCCAGTTGGCGCTGGTAGGCGGCGTACTGATCGGATGCGGGAGCCCGGTCCCGGGCCAACGCCTGCCGCGCCTCGGCAGAAGGATCAGGATCGTGCCGCAGCAGGATGTGGAGTTCGCGTCTGTCGACGGGGAGGTATCGGAGCGCTCGGGCTTCTACCTCGGCAAGGGCCTCACCGATCGGCGTTCCGTCCTTCACCGCGGCCGTCGCCGCGCAGGTGGCGACGAGCATCGGGTAGCCCCGGTCCTCCAACGCCAACCTGCCGCCTCCCTGGCACCGGGCGGCGAAGGAACGGAACACGAGATCGACGTGCTCGTCAGTGGTGCTGTCGACGAACCACCATCGGCTGAAGTCGTCCCGTGACACCTTCGCCCACTGCGGGTCCCACCGGTCGATGGTCCCGGTCAGGGTGATCCCCGGTGTCGCCGAGGCCAGCCACTGTGCATTCGTGGACTTGCCGACGTTGTCCGCACCGTTGAGCGTCACCGCGACGTTCATCGGCGCTCGCCGTAGCTCTTGAGGGCACGCCAACGAGGAATCCGTCGGCAACCCTCGCGAGCATCTCGCACAAGATCGTCGTACGCACGCGCCAGCTCCCGAAACTGCCGCAAAGCCGCATCGGCCTGGCTGGCGCTCCGTTCTTGCGCCTCGTGGTCGATCAGGCGTTGGCACCGCACCCAGGCAATAGCCAACCGGTCGATGACCGAGCCGATCGTCTCGGTGTGCAGCGGTCCGGTGCCCGGATCGTCGAGCACGCGGTCGACCCACGTGTCGATCTCCGTGACCAGGTCCACCCGAACGCGGTTCAGCAGGTCGATGGACCGCTTCGCGGCGGCTACGACATGGTCATCAGCGTTCGGATCCCGAGAGATCATCTCAGCTGACCACTGGTCGCCGTGGTGCACGGCAAGTCGCCCGGCAGCCCGCAACGGGACCCGCCATGAAGACATCGGGCAGGCGGAGTCGTCCCGGAACGAGTCGATGAGCAGACCAGAGGCCGGGAGGACGTTCTGCCTGCCGAGCTGGTCTGCAGGGTTGGCCGAGTTGGTTACAGCATCAAGGGGCACGATGAAGCCTCCAATTGCCTCGTTCGGCATGCCGTGAAGCGAATCGATAGCGATAGCTGTATGGGGCAATGCGCGTTGTCGTCACGCCGACCACCACGAGCCCGACACGGCGGTGTGGCGGGCACCGCACAACTCGGGACGGGATGCACCGGGCGTGCGTCGGGGCAACCGCAGCGACCGGAAGAAGGCGGCCGTAGCCCGCTCGCGCGCGGGACACGGACTCAGTACGTCGCAGGCCAAGCATCGGCCGTTGGCGCAGGACACGACGTGTCTTGCCAGAACGGGCCTGCGCCTCCTCGATCTGCTCGCCGCCGAGATACGTAGCCATGACTCCCCGCTTCTCTGTCTGATCGGCGCGGCGGCGGCGAGCGGGTCACGCGAGCTGGCTCCAGCCGACACCGATCGCCGCCGCCGTTACCAAGGACCCAACGTCCTGGCCGCTGCGGCACCAACCGGCCACATCCCTCGATAGAGAATTCGGTCGATCGCCATGTCGGGCCGCTGCCGAGGCCCGTAGACGGTGAAGTAGCGCAGCGCGACGGCACTGAGTGGGCTGTCAGCTCGTCGGGCGTAGGCGAGACACAGCTGTTCCGCGGCCAGCTTGCTTACCCCGTAGGGGGAGACCGGGCAGGTGGGGTCTTCGTCGCGGCTGGGCCGGTCGGCCGGACCGGAGACGCTCGACGACGAGGCGACGACCAGCCGGCGTACCCCTGACGGGTGCGTGCCTCCAGCAACCGGTGTGTGCCGAGCACGTTGGTCTGGGTGTAGTCGAGAGACTCGCGACTCCACGACGGCCGTACACCCGGCCGCGCGGCGAGATGGAAGACGGTGTCGCAGCCAGCCACCAGATCGTCCAACTGGTCGACGGCCAGGTCCAGGCAGTACGGCGTGAACAGGGGGCTGCCGACCGCCTCGGCCAGGTTCTCGTCCGCGAGGGCGTGCTCACCGACCCGCCGCCGATCCAGGCCGACAACCCTGACTCCTCTGCCCAGTAGCGCGTCGACCAGGTGCGAGCCGATGAAGCCGGCCGCTCCGGTGACCAAGACACGAGACATCATCGCTGCTCCTCCCTTCCCGGGCTCTGCTCGAAGAGCCGATGCCAGACGTGCGTGTACAGGGGTGGGTCTACCTGGGAAGGCGTGGTCTGATCGATTACCGGCAGGGCGCCCGGTCGTTCGGATCTTGTCGAACCGGTGGCTGTCGTAGCGGCGTTACGGGAGACGTAGACCGTCATCGCGGTCCCGCTTCCGACCCGCCCATGCCGCGCCGTGATCGCCGAGGACATGCGCCAGGTCTGCGGAGTCGGCCGGCGGCGTGGCGGACCCACCGGAAGACCGGCAGGTCCGCCACCGGGAGGCGGCGGCTGGGAGCACCCCGCCGATCACCCGCCTGCGCAGGCTCGACGGCGGTGCGCAGGCGAGGGACCAACCTCACGGGACTTGCGCTGACAGCCATCACGGCATCTGAACCCAGCTGGGGCGACGCCTTGTCAGTCCTGATCAGTACGACCACCATGAACCCCATGCCGTTGACGGTCATCGGTGGACACCGGTGCCACCGGCAGCGGCGGCGTTCGATGTCCAGCTCTAGCGAACCGTTCCCCGCCGTGGGCCGGTACCGTCCACTACCCGTCCAGTCGCAACCAGGTAGTGACGACCTGTAGCGGCAGTGGCTAGCGTGATCCACGTCGACAGGCGATGTCCGGAGGTGCGCGATGGCGGGACGGCGCTATTCCCCGAACCGGCAGCTCGCGTGGGAGAGACTCCAACGCGGCTGGTCCTACGAGGAGACCACCGAACGCATCCGCACCGAGATGAGCCGCGTAGGCGAGACCGACACCGGGCTCAACGCCAACACGGTGCGACGCTGGGAGACCGGGGAACGGTGGCCAGACCCGCGTTACCGCAAGCACCTGGTCGCGATCTTCGGTAAGCCAGCGAGCGACCTCGGCCTGCTCACCCCCGATGAACTGGCCGTACGCCCGGCCGCGGAAACACTGCACGAGCTCAGGAGGTTGTGGGACATGCTCACCCGAGATGACAACGGCAACGGCTGGGACCGGGCGTCCGTACTACGCGCGCTCGTCGGTGCCAGCATGCTGCCCTTGGTCGCGCCGCTGCTATCACTCGATCCCCACGCCGCACACGCCGGCGGCAAGACCGTCGACCCCGACTCGTACCGGCAGATCGTGCGCTGTCAGCGCGAGCTGTACTGGACCAGCCCGGCCCGGCCGCTGTACGAGGCCGCCTACGCCCACACTCAGCTCGGCATCGGGCTCCTCCGTGCCGCAACCGGAACCGATCGGACTGGTCTCGCCGGAGCGCTCGCGGAGTCCGCACTGCTCACCGCCCGACTCGCCTTCTTCGACCTCAGCCAGCCCGCCGTCGCCGAACGCTGCTACGACGTCGCCCTCGCTGCCACCCGCGAAGCCGGCGACCATGCTCTGGCCGCAGCTGTTCTCGGCCACATGGCGTTCATCCCCGCCTTCGGCCACGATCCCGCGAAGGCCCGCACGCTGACCAACGCAGCCCTCCAACACACCTGGCACGGTGTCAGCCCCATGGTCCGCTCCTGGCTGCACTGCGTCGCCTCGGAGGTCGAGGGCCGGGCCGGAGCAGCGGCGACCAGCCGCCATCACATTGATCTGGCAGCGAAAGCGCTTGATGGCAGCCCTGTGCCGCCTGAATGGCTCGACTTCTACGACAACACGCGTCTGCACTCCTTCGCCGGCTACGCCGCTCTTGCCGATAACGACCACGGGGAAGCCGCCACCCAGCTGGATCAGGCACTCGCCGCTCTCCCCGGGGCCGGTGCCAAACAGCGCAGCGTTGTCCTCGCCGACCTTGCCAACGCCCATGGCAATGACGGTGACCGGGCTGCCGAGTACCTCAACCAGGCCATCGATGCCCTACACACGGACTGGTACGGCACCGGCCTCGACCGGGTCCGGGCCGTCCGCAACGTACTCGGCGACAGCCGCAAGGGCACCCAACTCGACGAACGCGTCGCCGCCCTGACCGCCAGTCGTGCAGCGCTACCTGGTGGTTAAAGCGCGCCGGCGTCGATTCGCCTGCATACGGCATCGGGAAGCTCTGTGGGCGATTGAGGCTGGATACCCCGTGCCGGGCGCTTCGGCCGACCGGTAAACGCCCGAGCGGTGCTGTGCCAGCGGCAGGCGGCTGTGCATCCGCGACCTGGCATGACCGACGGTAACGTCGATCAAAGCGGCCAGGTTCGACAGCCAGCCGAGCTGGGACAACTGCACCAAGAGAACGACGTGATCCACTAACGGCAGATCATCCCGCTACGTGGTGCGACTGTCCGTACCGCCGTTCGACAGGTAGAGGACCCATGCGAACCACCACAGTCGGCGACGTGACGATCCTGCTCCCCGATCTCGACCCCGACGATCTCGACAGCACCACCGAGCCCGATGCTGATCTCACCGAGGCTCACGTCGACGACGTCTCCTGGCGGGGTGTCGCCCTCGACGAGATCCGTGTTCGGGGTAGCCGGATCGCCGGCTCGGACTTCAGTGAGGGCACCTGGGAAGGGGGAACCATCTTCGGCTGCGAGATCGTCCGCACCGACTTCTCCAGCGCCACCCTGTCCGGGCTCAGCATCGAGCGCAGCCTCGTCACCGGGTCGCGGTTTACCGGTACCCGGCTCACCGACGTCCGTCTCAAGGACGTCCTGTTCGACGGCTGCCGCTTCGACTACGCCACCTTCGGCCGGGTCGCCGCTGGCGGAGCGGTGGCGTTCGTCGACTGCATCCTCACCGACGCCACCTGGTCCTCCTGCCGGCTCCCCAAGGTCCTCCTGAGATCGTGCATTCTGGCTCGCCTCGAACTGGAATTGAGTCAGCTCCAGGGTGCCGACCTGCGGGGTAACTCGCTGCGTGGCCTGAAGACCACTCTCGCGAACCTGTACGGGGTCACGCTCACCGAGGAGCAGTTGCCTGACCTGGCCCACCTGGCTGTCGGTGAACTCCACCTCGCGGTACGGGCTCAATGACCTTCGGATGGGGAGTGCCCGTCGGTCGGCTTGTGACCGTACTCGTTGGGTCTGTTGGTGTCGCAGCGGCCCGGTGGAATGTCAGTCGTGGGCTACCAGCCGCAGCCGCAGGGACGGCGTCGTTGCCGGAAAGGTTGCACGTCGATACGACCGCGTTCGCGGTGGGGCACTCCGACGGTGCTGACGCGCAGGCCCTTGTCCTGAATGGGCAGCTCGATGCGCGCATCCGGTTGTTGACCGTGATGGCGGGCGACTTTGCACTTCTGACGGATGGTTCTCTCGCCGTGATTGGTCGGTCCTCCGGGTGTCGGTTCGCGGGTCGGTGGTGGCGTCGGTGACCGTTGGTGTGCAGCTGACCCCACGGGGTGGGGGCCTGGGGTCTGCGCCGGGCCTGCCGGGTGGTTTCGGCGCGGTGGACGGGATCACCTCGGGGCAGGTGGCCGAGCAGCGTAAGGATCTTGGTCGGCAGCTGGCCGGATGGCGTGCCGCTGTCGGGATGACGCAGGCGCAACTGGCCAAGCAGATCTGCTACTCGCGCAGCACGCTGGCCAACGCCGAGACCGGCCGGGACATGAGCGTCCGGGGTTTCTGGTGCGACGCCGACGACGTAGTCGGTGCCAACGGGGCGCTATTGGCCGCCTTCGACCAGGTGGCCGCGTTGGTGCGGGACTTCCACGAGCAGCAGGCATCGGTACGCGACCGCGAGCGTCGGCAACGCGCTGGCCGCCTCGTTGCTGCCGCCGTTCCGGCGGGCTCGCGCGTTCCGGTGGAGCCGGGTAGATGCCAGTGTGAGACGGTGGTCGTCGGTCGGTGGACCGGGCGGGAAGTCCGCGCATTGCGGGAGGCGCTGCGGATGACCGTCCACGACTTCGCACAACGCCTGGGAGCGAGTGGCGCGACCGTCTCCGGCTGGGAACACCGACGTACGCCCACGCCGCCGAAGATGGCCGCCCAAGCGGCGTTGGACCAGACACTCGCACTCGCTGACACCGACACTAAAGCCCGGTTCCTGCTGATCCTCAACAACTCGTAGAACAGTGGCTGGACGGTCTGCTGAAACCGCGGGTGTCTTAAGCAAGGTTACGTCTCAAGATCAACCAGTTCACCGCTCCAGGGTCCATTGGCACCACCGCGTTGGCGCGGACAGAACTTGCTGGTGGCTTCTGCCGCCTCCCACTACTCTGAATCCTCTCCAGGTTGCCCTGTACAGTCAGAGGTGAGCGAACGATGGCATGGAAGCCGCCCGCGCCTTGGATGAAGGCAAGTCCCAAAGATCAGCCAAACGAAGGCGGACAAGCCTACATCTTTCAGGTCGTGCGCCCCGATGATCAGAGGCTATACGCACTTAAGCGGCTGAAGAACAAGAATCGACGCAGCCGTTTTGTGCGCGAAGTTGAGGTTATGGAGCAGCTGTCCACGCTCGGCTTTCAGGTGCCGCCGGTCGTAGCCAAGTATTTGGACGACGACAGTCCATCTTTCGTGATGCCCTGGTATCCGGACGGTTCGCTTGAGGAGCAGATTGCCCAGGAAGCTCAATCGACCGTTCCGGGGCGGCTGGCGCTGCTTCTGGCCGTCGGAACTGCTTTGCAGCAGATCCACTCCGTTGGGATGGCGCATCGCGACATAAAGCCGTCGAATATATTGCGTGCCGGGAGTAACGTTCTGCTTGCAGATTTTGGCTTATGCCTCGGCCTTGAGGATGAGCGTTTGACTCGATCATGGGAGGTGATCGGGCCCCGCAACTACGTAGCGCCGGAAAACGAAGCCGGGATTAACGAGGACGTAGATCAGAGGCCTGCCGATTGCTATGCCTACGGAAAGCTCTGCTGGTCCGTGCTTGCTGGCCGTCAGGCGTTGCCGAGGGAACGCCAGCTCGATCCCGAGAACCGTCTTGAAGTCCTGACTAGGGACGTGGAGCTTAGTCCACTTGGCTCGCTGTTCGAGCTGCTTCTGGACAGAGACCCACGAACGAGATTGAGCGACTGGGACGCTATTCTTTCGGAGATTCGGAGGGTAGGCGATCGTATCGCTGGCACTCGGAACGTTGCGGCGGGCGCGTCAAGCTTTGACTTGGAAGGCGCGGTAGCGCGGGCTCGCCAGCTCGCGGCCAACGAGGCGATGGTTCGGCAGCGGTTCGAACGGCTAAAAGAGCAAGAGCGGAATGCCAGAGAAGTAATGCTTCGCCAGCTCGTCTTTCTAGACTTCAAGGAAAAGTTGGAGGAGGTGGTCAGTAAGATCAATAGTGCCTCCGACGGAAGTCTTCATATTAGTATAGGCGCTGGCAGGCCGATGGGGGACCAAACCAGCCAGGAGCTGATCGATCTGATTAACGTAGATCCGCTCCCTCCTCAGTTCTTCGGTGAGCCTGCCGCAACTTCGCTCTTGCTTTCGAGGTGGGGCGACAATGACGGTTCCTCTGTCTTTCAACTTCTGGTGATTCTGGTGCGCAGAGAAGAGAATGTCTGGTTGATTAGGGCCCCAATGAGAAGAAGGTCAAACTACGAGTACCCACTCCTTGCTGCGGGGCTCCCAAATATGATCGACCGCGTCGGACCGATCCCCCTAAGGCTGGATAGCGCAAAGCAACGCATGCGAGATTTCGTCACCGAAACTGCCGATCTCGGGCTGCGGGTCATTGGCAGGTATATCGAGCTGGCCCAGGTGGGTGCGGAAGTATGGGACGACGCAAACTGGAGGGATATCTGAGAAGGGCATTCTGCACTTCCCTGGGCTGGCGCAATAGGATCAGGCTGTCGCTGGCTGCCGGCTCTGCCAGTGCCCCGGCTGCGTTGTGCCCATGGGAGTGGTGTAGGGCTTGCCCGTGATGAGCCTGTTGCGTAGATGAGAGACGGCCATCGCGTCGATACTTCAAGACGGCCAAGTGAGAGAAGGAAGCGAGGAGGTGATGGCCGATTCGAAGAGTGTGAACCCTGTTGACCTGCTAGCGTGAGTCGACACAGGAGGTCAAGCTGGTGCTGACCCTGTGGCTCTGCGGAGACCGAACTCGAACTAGTCATCGCCAAAAGCGCGTGTTTGCCGGCACGTCAGGCGGACCAATGCGGTAAGGGGCATCAGGATGCCAACGGGTTCGGGGAATGCGAGTAATGCCGATGCAACGCTCTGAGTTGACCTACCCAAAATTCCATCTTTGCAGTCTTCGATGGGTTTCGCCCGAGTAACCCCAACTGCGTCGCAAGTGCATAGAAGCCAGGACCTGCATATTTGGCGTCGAGGTATCGCACTAGTGCCGAGATCATCAGACCTGTAGCGGGATAGTTCCGCTCCACGATCAAGCCGAGTAGGCGTCCTATAGCAGCTCGCTCGTCTTCACGGTCAAAGTCAAAACCTGGGATCCCTGTTCGATGCGTCAACGTTGTATTGAGCTCCGTGTAGGTAGTGGCGCCCCCAATTCGCGCACGCTCAATGAGGAAATCCAGCCCAGCCACGGTCAGGCGTTCCCAAGTCTCGTCGTCTCGGCCATACATCGACATAGCACCGCCTCCACGGTGGAGGCTAGCCGATCATCGCAGTCCTCGGCACCCCTTGCATGGCCGCAGCGCGGCCTGGCGCCGGCCCCTCGACAGGTCCCGTCAGGTTTCGTCCTCGTGCCGCGAGAGGCCGGAGGTGAAGCGGCAGCGACCGAAGCCGAGCAGTCAGAGGAGCAGCAGCGGACGGCGCCGTATCGAGGCAGTACCCAGGGAACGAGGCCGATGCGGTTCGAGCAGGAACCGGGGCGACTCGTAGTGCGTAGATCAGCGGCGGACGCAAATGCGATCAGCTGTGTACGTCTCCCAAGAGCCGTCACCACGGAGGATCACGATGGCTGGGACGCCCTCGGCGATCTCGAATTCGCGTCGCTCCGCCGAGGTAGGCATCCGGGCAGACGCCGTGTCACCCTTGAACAGAGTGACTGTCTCGGTCGGCTCGTTAGCGCGAACGAAGGTGCCACGCAGTGGTTCCATGTCACGAGCCTTCCGCCCGAAGTAGCGCTATCGCCTGTCGGACACTCGTCCAGCTCAACCCGTACTCCTGAGCTAGCAGCCGTTGGGAGGCTCGTCGGGTGGTCAAGTGGTCGGCTTGTTGTGTTTGCGGATGAGGTTGGGTAGTTCGGTGAGTGAATCGAGGTGGAACAGGCAGCGGTCGCTGATCGCTGTGTCGTCGAGGATGTGTCCCCAGGGTCCTCGGCGGATGAGTGCGGTGGGGATTCCTGCTTCCTGTGCTGGTCGGATGTCGTTGTCGAGGCGGTCTCCGACGTAGAGGACCTGGTCGGCTGGGCAGCCGGCTTCGGTGACTACGCGGTCGAAGAAGGCGGGGGAGGGTTTCTCGACGCCCCAGCCGTCCGAGGTGCCGATCACGTCTACCGGTAGGTTCAGGGCGCGCAGGATGGTTTCTGCGCGTGCTGTCTGGTTGCCGGCGAGGCCGACGTGGAGCCCTGCCGCGCGTAGCGCGGCCAGGCAGGGGCGGGCATCCGGGTATAGGTCTTCTTCGGTGAACGATTCGGGTTGTCCTGCTGCGGTGCGGCGTTGCCGTTCCTCGGCCAGGTCGAATCCTGGTCGGAAGACCTGGAAGGTTTCCCGGTAGTCGAGGCCGCGGGCGATGACTGCGCCGAAGACGGCGGAGAACGTGTGGCGTGGCACGCCGAGCCAGTCTGCCCAGGTGCCGTACTCGCGGGACTCGTCAACGATGGTCTCGCCCACATCGAAGAACACGCTGGTGATCACCTGGCGATTGTGCCGTGCGCCCTTCGGCCGATCAACGTGTCCCCCCGGAGCCGGGTCGCTTGGCGCTGCGGTGGTGAGGGTGTTGCCCTGCGGCGCTTGGGTGAACGTCTTCGACCTTGCTGGCCGGTTGGCACGAGGTGGCGGGATTGGCTCACCTTGACCGCCGGATGTGGGACCGGGTGGCGGCAGGCCGGGCGCGTGGCCTGAGGAGGGCCCGAGATTGGTGAGGTGGGTGGTAGGCCGGCCTGGTCCCTGAGGATTACGCCGGCAAGCTGGGAACCAGGACCCGCGTCAGGCTGGCGGTAGAGGAGAGGTGGAGGTCGTCGACGTCTCGGTCATGCGGCCAGGCCTCTCCGGGCTCGATCCTGGCGAGGGCTCGTTCCCGGAAGGGCAGGTCGGCTGTTCGGGGAGCTGGGGATCTGCGCCTACGACGGCTGGCGAGCGCTTGCTGTGGCTTCAGTCCGCATGGCGTGGGGTGCTCTGGCCCGCGAGTGTGCTTCGCGGCGGGATTTTCGTCTCATGAAGTGAGACATGCACGGGTGTAAGTCAAGATTTTTCTGCCTGTGTCGGCCGGGATTCCGTGCCACTGGGTGCCAGTGCGGGTTAACGGGTGCTACTGCGTCCGGCTGGGTCCGGGAGCGTGGCGTTTGGCTGCTGGCGATGCTGGTTGACAGGGTGTTGCTGGCGGAGGCGTACTGGTATGCACGTGACCGCGTGGCGGTCTGCCCGCCGGTTGGATTAGCCGGTCTGGTGACGCTTCTTCGGGAGCGCTGCCGGTCGTTCGGGGCTTGGGGTGGGCGGGCCGTCGATGGTTCTGGGTGACAGGGGGTTCGCGATGAAGGATCTTTCTCCGGCTGGTTGAGCCGACGCTCCATCGGGCCGTTGCGGTGCTGCGGCCACCAGAGCATCTGCGTCAGGCCGAGACGAGCCCGTTGTCGGTGTGGCTGCTTGCCGCCCTGCTCCGCCGCTACCTGCTACCGCTGTTCCCGCTGCCGCGACCGCCGATGTGGTGGTCGTGTCGGTCGTTGCTGTCCTCGTCCGTTCTTGGGTCGGCTGGTGCGCCGGGTTCTGTGTTCGTTGACAACTCCACAGCGTGTCTTTCCGTAGCCCAGCGCTGGCTTGTGGCTGCGTACCCCTGCGGCGTCGTAACTGTCGTCGCCCATCTTCATTGTTCTCGATCAAGGAGTTGTTGTGTTCTTCGTCCATCTCGTCTCTGTGCGCTCCGGCTTGGTGCCGGTGGCGGCGGCGGATTCCGTTTCGGTGCCCGTTGCGGGGTCTGGGTTGGTGTCGGTGTTGTGGTCAGTCTTCAACCGGACCCCGGAACGGACCCCCCGTCGTGTCTTACACCGCAGGTCACGCTGGCTGTCGGCGCTGTTGGCTTGTCCTGCGACAGACCTGCATGGTCTCGGGTCTCTCCCCCTGGGGCTGGCATTCCCTACAGGAGGGGAGGTGGTGGCTGGTGGATGATCCGGTTCTTCGGGTTCAGTCCCAGCTGACCGCTCGTGACCGTGTGCTGTTGGGCTGGCTCTACGACCACGGGGTGTTGACGTCGTTCCAGATCGCGCATGCCTTGTTTCCGTCTCTGGATTTCTGTCAGCGGCGGTTGCGGACGTTGTACCGGTTGCGGTTGGTGGCGCGGTTCCGTCCGCAGCGCGCGGACGGTGGCTCGTACCCGTATCACTACGTCATTGACCAGCTTGGCGCGGAGGTCGTCGCGGCCGGTCGTGATGAGCGTGCGCCTCGGCGTGATCACGCCCGAGTGGAGCGGCGCCGGTGGACGTCCAGCCGCACCCTGGAGCATCGCCTGGGGGTGAACGGCTTCTTCACCGGCCTCGCCGGCTACGCCCGCACTCATCCGGATGTGCGGTTGGGGGAGTGGTTGTCGGAGGCGGCGTGCCGGCGGTCGGGAGTGTTCACTCGGCCGGGGGATCCGGCTCTGGTGCGCGCCTACCAGCCTCGGGTGCGTCCGGACGGCTATGGCCTGTGGGTGGTGCGGGGTGGCCGGGTGCCGTTCTTCGTGGAGTACGACACCGGTGGTGAGCCGCTGTCGGTGTTGACCGGGAAGCTGGTCGGCTACCGGGAGTGGTTCGCCGCGATGGGGCGGGCGTGGCCGGTGTTGTTCTGGCTGCATTCCGCCGCCCGGGAACGCAACCTGCGCCGAATGCTGGCCGAGACGCCACCGTTGGTGCCGGTGGCTACCGGTGCCCGCGACCACGCCACCACGACGGGCCTGTGCCCCGCCGAGGCGGTATGGGCCGTGGCCGGCGACGGCGGACAACGGTCCACGCTGGTTGACCTGTCGGCCTGGGTCCTCGACGACCGTGACCCGACCAGGGAGGCGGCATGACCGACAACGCTCCACCGGACCCCTTCATCGTGCGGCCGGCGTGTGAGGCGGCGACAGTCCCGGGGTCGTTCTGTCACCGGTCTGTCAGCGTCTCGCTAGAGGCTGCTGACAGACCGGTGACAGAACCGGACAGTCCTGACAGCGAGCGGACGGAGGTATCGTCCCGGCGCCCGCGTGGCCGGTCCGCGGACCGGCCACGGACCGAGCCATCCACGCTCCTGGTCCGGCACGCGGGGACCGTCCGTCCGCTGGTCCGGTCCGCACGCATTGGTGGACCGGGCGTGCTGGTGGTCCGGCCGGGGGAGGTGGGCGACCACGACCGCACCCGGTGACCCGGACGCCGGTCCGGGACGGAACCCGGCAGAGGGAGCTGTCCAGGTCGTGATCATGTTGGCGATTGGTGCGGCGGCTGGTGCGGCCAGCTTCACCCACGTCCACAACGTCGCCGCCGCTCACGGGCAGCCGGGCTGGTTGGCGTGGGCAGACGCGATCGTGCTGGAGCTGATGTCCATCGCCTCCGGCCTGGAACTGCGCCGCCGCAAACGAGCCAAGGTCTCAACAGCATTCCCAGGGACGGTGCTGGCCTGCGCGGTGACGCTGTCCCTCGCGGCGCAGGTCGTGGAGGCCGAGCCGTCCCCGATCGGCTGGACCGCCGCAGCCGTGCCCGCGCTCGGGTTCCTGGTCATGGTCAAGATCGCCCTCGGCTACACCAACACCCCACCCGAACCCACACCAGCCGGCACGCACCCGTCCACCGCCCGACCAGCGGACCAGCCCATCGCCACCGCAAGCCAGCTTCCGCCGGATCGCAGCAATGCCCAGCCCACCCTGCCGACCGGGGACCGGCGTCTGCCCGCGCGGACCGTCCCCGACACCAGCAACGACCACCCGCACACCGGACCGGACCACCCCCGGACCGGCAGCCCGGTCCGCCAGCGTCGGCCGTCCCGGCGCGGACCGTCCACCCACCCCACCGACACCGAGGCCCTGCTCCTGGTCGCCAGGCGTGCCCAGGAGGACCTCGCCGCCGAAGGCCGGCCGCTGACCCGCGCCGCCCTGGCCACCGCACTGCGCGCTACCGGCCACACCGTGTCCAACACCCGCGCATCCCAGCTACTGAAGATCCTCAAAGCCGACCAGGCCCCACCAGCCCCCACCACCGGCCAGCAGACTCCCGAACCCGCCGGCCGCAGTACCCCGCCGACAGCGCCAGAACCCGCCATGCCTACCACCTCGCGTACCTCTGCACCGCCTCTACCGCAGTCAGGAGACCCCACCCTGTGAACGCCCACACCACTCCAGACCCCCACACCCAACCGGCCGGCCACCACACGCCTACCAACGTGCCGTGGACCGTCGAGCGGATTCGCGCGCTCGGTGCCGCCACCACCCTGCCCACCGCTGCATCGGTGCTCGGTATCAGCCGGTCCCAGGCCTACCGCCTCGCCGCCACCGACACCTTCCCCACACCACTGATCCGCGCAGGCACCCGCATCATCGTCCCCGTCACCGGCCTCCTCCGACTCCTCCTCCTCGACCAGCCTGCCCCGGATCCCGACGGTGGCCGGCGACTTGATCCCGCTCCGGTGTCGAGCGTGGATGCAACGACCCCGCCACCAGCGGACTACACCCGCCACCGCTGGCGGCACCACGTCGAGCACCCCGGAGACAACGGATGAAAGGCTCCACCTTCAAACGCTGCGGCTGCCGCGACACCACCACGGGCCGCCGCCTGGGACGCTCCTGCCCCCAGCTACGCCGGCCCGGCGGCGGCTGGTCCCGCAACCACGGCCAATGGCACTGGCAGATCGACCTACCCGCCCGCAACGACGGCACCCGCCGCACACTGCGCCACGGCCCCTACCCCACCCAAACCGACGCCGACACCACCCTCGACCACATCCGCGCCGCCCTCGCCGTCCCCGACCCCACCGACCCCCACGTCATGGTCAAAACCGGCGACCTCATCGAAACCGCCGTCAAGACCGGCGCACCCGTCCCCACTCCCGACCAGGTCCGCCGCACCCTGCACCTGGACATCACCCCCACCGAACTCCCTACCATGGCCGACTACCTCACCGACTGGCTCGCCGGCCGCCAGAGCATCAAGAAAGGCACCGTCCGCTCCTACGAAGGGCACATCCGCCTACACCTGATTCCCTACCTCGGGCACCTGCGCATCGACCGGCTCCGGCCCGGTCACATCGACGCCATGTACGAGGCCATCGCCGAACGCAACACCACCATCGCCACCCTGCGCGCCAGCCGCGACCAAGCGAAACGCGACCAGGTCAAGAACCAGCGGGTCGTCGGACCGAGGACCATGCACCTCATCCACGCCACCCTCCGCAAGGCCCTCAACGACGCCATGCGCCGCCACCGCTACCTCGACATCAACCCCGCCCTGCTGGTCGAGCTACCCGCCGCCCGAGCACCCAAGCCCACCGTCTGGACCGACCAACGCGTCAAAACTTGGCGTGACACCGGCAAGACCCCCAGCCCGGTCATGATCTGGACCCCCGAACACACCGGCCGATTCCTCGACCACACCCACGACGCAGGCGACCGCCTCTACGCCCTCTACCACCTCATCACCTTCACCGGCCTCCGCCGAGGCGAAGCCTGCGGCCTGCACTGGGACGACCTCGACCTCGACGCCAAAACCCTCACCGTCCGCTGGCAACTCGTCCAACACGGCTGGGCCACCACCATCGACACCCCCAAAACCACCGACAGCGAAGCCACCATCGCCCTCGACACCGAAACCATCACCGTCCTACGTACCCACCGCGCACGCCACCACCGCGAACGCCTCGCCGCAGGAGCGGCCTGGACCAAGACCGGACTGGTGTTCACCACCCCGACCGGCGGCCGACTCCACCCTGCCGACGTCACCGACCACTTCCACCACCTCGCCACCCAAGCCGGACTACCACCCATCCGACTCCACGACCTCCGCCACGGCGCCGCCACCATGGGACTCGCCGCCGGCATCCAGATGAAAGTCATCTCCAACCGACTCCGCCACTCCAGCCCACACTTCACCGCCAAGTTCTACGGCGACGTCCTCCCCGAACTCTCACACGCCGCCGCCGAAGCCACCGCGTCGGTCGTCCCACGTCGGCGTGGCACGACAAAGCCGGCGTAATCCGCACAAGCCTGTGCGTCCGTTATCGGCAGCGCTGGGCCAGCCGGTGAGGCCGCCGGCTGGCCGCTGCGTCACACGACTTGACCTTCGGGAAGAGGTAAGCGTGGATCGTTGCGGCCATCACCGATGGGCCGCAGAACCCTGCGATCAGCGCATCGTTCGACACGCCCATCGGGACGATTCACACGAAGGGCTTCCCCATGCCACACCTGCGCCGCGAACGACCCGGACACTTTGCCTCAGTGCCTGACGACGTTACCGACCCACTGCTGTGGCGCCTCGCCATCGACGTACTCGCCGCCCACCAACCCGGGCAAAACAGCAACTGCCGCAACCTGCAATGCGTCGGCGAAGTGGCACCTGCACCGCGGCAAGGAACGCCCGCCGAGCCGTGGAACTCGCTCGCTCAACTGCGGGCACCTCCGCTAGAACCGAGGTCATTCGACGGAGACGCCGGCCGCGAGGTTGGTTGGTTCACTCCGTCGATGTCAGTCGCGTCCACCAGGTGGCGGCTGGCCCTGGCGTCGCGACGATGGAGCCCAGCACTACGGTCTGTGGCGTAGCCTGTGCAGACAGCGGCCGCGAATGCCCTGGCTAGGGCATGTTTGGTGCCCTTGCTCACAGTCGGCGCTTGCAGGGGCGGCAGCCGCGCCAGCATCAGGATGACCATTACGGTAGACGGATGATCTGGGTCGACGGCCAGGAGTACGGCACTGCCTCCGAGATCGCTGAGCGGCTTGGGCCCGATGTCACCGCTGATCGGGTACGCGATTGGGCGCGTCGGGCGGCCAGCCCCACAGATCCGCTCCACGGCCTGCTGCCCCGCCACCATGTGTCCGGCCGGGGTCGAGGCACTACCTGGTACCGCTTGGACCAGGCCGCGCACGTGGAGGCTGTTACTCGTCGCACGAAGGGCGGACCGGCGCGCACCGGCAGGTGGGGGCGGCTGAGCCCGCCGAGTTGACACCCTCGTGCGTCGGACGCAAAATCGCATCACACATCCAGCTTCAGGTGGAGTGTGCCCGCAGCCCGGAGACGCGTCAGCGCCCGGGCTGTTGTCATGTCGGGGCCCGGGATGCGCCGGGGCCCCGCGCTGCGGTGGCTGCCGGCCCTATGACCAGCGGATGAAGTACTCGCCGGTAAAGGAGTACTGGTTGGAACCGGGCGTGGCTACGGTGTATCGGGCGTACCGGTCGTGGATCCGGCCAAAGACCTCGTAGCGGTCGATGAACGGGAAGGCGTCGTCACCGACGGGCACCCGGATGGTGTGATCCTTCGCGGGTCCGTCGATGAGGGTGACGGTGCGGTAGCCGGCCGGTGCCCGGTACCGCCAGGACCGGGGTGGCCAGCGCTCGTCGCGTTCCTCCTGCGCGAGCCGCTGGTGTTCCCGGTTCTCCCACTCGTTGTTGTCCAGTGCGCTGCGGCGCGCCGTGCGGTAGGCGGCCTGTTGTTCTTGGAGGCGCTGTTTGTGCCGGGCCGCTGCTTGCCGGGCGGCTTGGCGGCTGACGCCGCGGGCGGCGCCGATCTCGGCGTAGCTCGCCTGTGCCCGGTGGGCTTGCTGCGCCGCGTCCTCGGACAGTCGCTCAAGCTGTGCGGTCAGCTCACGGCAGGTGTGCAGGACGGCCAAGGCGTGGGCCCGGCGCTCGGTCTGTGGGCTGTCGAAGAATGGGTTGGAGGTGGCGGTCCGGGCGACGCAGTGTTGGGCGAGCAGCTTGGCGGCGCGGCGCATGGTCAGCTCGAACAGCTCCTGGCGGTTCTGGTCCACAAGCGACAAGGTTAGTTGTCGCTATCCAGCAGGCCGCCTTCGGCGCAAGGCGGCTCCACCGAGCCTCTCCTACCGGCTCTGAGCTGGTCAAACAGGGCGCTCCCGAGGTGCGCTGGACGGGTAGGCGTTTCCGTGTCGCAGTTACTGCCAGTAGGTGCAGTGCGCCCAAATTTCAGACGGAGTCACAGTCGAGGCGGAGCCGATGAGCGGCGCCGCCTTTTTGCTGTCCAACCAGGTCGCTGCTCGTGTTGGGCGGCGGCTTCGGCAAGCCCTTCGGGCCACGGTTCCCTCTCCTCGCGATCGAGGCGGGCCGCGGTGGCTCCGTGCACCTCGCGGCTGGCCACCGCACTCGCTTCCCGCCGCGCCAGGCATGTGACCGGTGCGAGCGGATGCTTCCCCGACGAGAGAAGGTGATGGCTTCTCTGAGCGCCTAGATCCGTAGATGACCCCGAGTAGAAGCTCGGGGCTTTTTCATGCCCAGAAGTCGATCTTAAGAGGGTTGTGGTGGTCAACATGGTGCGTCCGGGTGGGACCGGGCTCTCCCCGGCGTGGGGTGTGGTCGCGCTCGCCAGCGGTGGTGGCGCGGTGGCATCGGCGGTCGGTGGTGCCGTGGTCGGGCATCCGGTGGCCGGCCTGGTGGTGGCTGGCTGTGTGCTGATCGCGCCGTGGCTGCTGGCCGGGGTGTTGGTGACGGCCGCTTTCGTGGTGGCGGTTCGTGGGCGCCGTGGGCGTCGGGGCACCGTCGCAGGCGAGGGCACCGTCGAGGTGATCGACGCGTTGCGGCGGCTGGTCGACAGCGTTCTCGGCCGCTGACGCGGTAGCCGCAGGAGAGGCATGTCCGACGACTCTTTTAAAGGTACCCACTGCGGCGCGGAGCTCGCTGCCGGCTCACTGGCTATACGAGGGTTACCGCGACCCGGTCATGCCCCACTCCTCCGCGTCAGGACAAGCTGACAAGCGGGTAGCCGCGCAAGTGTCGTCCTGTCGACCCTCGATTGCTTTGCGATCTCCACCTTGCAATGCTGTCGGCGAAGGTGTCGAGGAGGGGGTCGCGTGTCGGAGAGTGGGCTCGTTCTGGCAGCCGGCGAGCCTCCGATCAATTTTCGCGCGCATGAACTCCGAGCGGGTAACCCCGCTGGCGCGCGCGACGACTTCGAGCAGATGATTCGCGAGTTGGTGGCGGCGTGGTACCGAGGCGCGCGCCTGATCGCAGCCAACCCGGGCGACTGGGGTATCGACGTCGTGGTTGGTGACCTGGCCGGGCAAGTCGTGATCTGGCAGGCGAAGTACTTCATGCCGGTGGTGACCGCCTCCCACCAGGGCCAGATCCGCGAGTCCTTCTCTTCTGCCCTGAAGGCCGCGGCAGAGCATGGTCACAAGGTGCGCAAGTGGATCTTGTGCGTTCCCGCGAGCATGGACGCACCGACGGACAAATGGTGGTCCACATGGAAGAAGAAGGCCGAAAAGGACTTCCACGTCCAGATCGAGTTGTGGCACGAGGGTGAGCTGCGGCAGCGCTTGATCTCGCCGGACGCCGCTAACGTCCGGCGCCACTACTACGACCCGTACCAGAACCCGGCAAGGCCGAAGCCGGACCGACCCGGCGTGGTCCAGGTCGAGCCCGAGAAGGCGACCGCGATGGAGACCGCGCTGTTCGTCAGGCAACTTCGGGAAGCCGGGCACCAGCAGGTCAGCTCGGCGAAGCTGGAGTTCTTCAACGCCGAGCTGCTCGCGCGTGAAATCGTCGACAAGGATGTGCCCGCTGAGGTGAACGCCCTCGTCGAGGCGGACGCGACCGTGCACAGCATCTGGGAGACGTCTTTCAACGAGGTAGCCGAATCGCACCCCGCAGGGCCGAGACTGCCCGGTTTGCACGCATCAGTAATGAGGCAGATTCGTGGCATCGGCCACTCCTGGCCGGCAGAGCTACGGTCGACGCCTGTGCACCGGTGCGGAATGATGCACCGGATTGTCGAGGATGGCCGTGCAGGCTGGGTGCCTCACTGGGAAGACGTGGTGGTGAAGCATCGGGACGAGCAGCCAGCGCAGGCGCCTGTGCCGACTCAGCGGAACCCCGACGCCGAGCACGCTGGAGTCCTCCCATGAGCGCGCCATCGGACTCGGCCTCCGCCGTCCACCGGCCGCCCGTGGCGGTGCCGGAGGACGACACGGTGTTTCGGCTGGCCCAACTTGTGCTTCTCCTGCACGTGGTCGCCGAGTTCCATCCAGACGGCGTGGAACTGGAGCGGCTCGGCGCGTACGACTTCATCGCCGCGAATCCCCTGCTGATGGCGTCGAGCGATGACGACCCGGACCGGTTTGAGCTGCTCATGGCCGGATTTGACGACCGGGCGCTGTCCTACGCCAGCGCGGCGCAGAGGTTCGCTACCCGGCGAGAGCGGCTCAAGCACGATCTTGCGCTCCTGCTCGCCTACGATCTGGCGACTACTGCGGTCCGTGGCCACGTGCTTTACCGGTTAACGAACGTCGGCGTCGACATGGCGACGCGATTCACCGCCATGTACGCGCGGTCCTATACGTCCGCAGCGACCATCGTCGTGCGCAGGTTAAGGAAGGTTCGGCCCGGACCGCTGCGGGAGAGGGTGACCGAGTGGACTCGCCAGTCCTCGGGCCCCCACCGCATCGACCTGGCCGACCTGTTCGTCGAGCCCGAACAGCTGAGCGAACCGGACGCCGTGGCCGAAGACAGCGTGGCCAGGCCGTGATGGCATCATCCACACCACCTGCGAACTCCGCGTCGCCGCCGGGCAGACGAGGTATCCGAGTCCGTCGGCTACGGCTCGTCGGCCCCGAACGCCACTACCAGGTCAACTTCGTCGATCGTGGAACTGGCGAGCTCAACTCGTTGTCCATCATCGCTGGCGCTATCAGCACGGGCAAGTCGACCGTCCTGGAGTTCATCGACTACTGCCTGGGCGCGAGCGACTATCCCCGTCATCCGGAAGTGATTGCGAAGGTCCTGCACGCCTTCGTAGAGCTGGAACTGTCCGGTACGCCCTACGTCATCGAGCGTGGCCTCGGGGATCAATCCGGCCACGTCTTCCTACGCCCTGGCACGCTCGAGGACGGAGTTGGCCCGCCTGTCGAACGACGGCCGATCAGACCGCCCGGCAGCCCGGATAGCCTCTCCTCCCTCTTGCTGATGCACTGCGGACTGGAAGGCGTCCAGCTCCGCGAGGCCCCCACCCAGTCGAACTCCGGCGCAGACCCGCTCAGTTTCCGAGACCTGATGGGGCTGTGCTTCCTGCCCAACGAGCGTGTGGCCAGCAAGTCCTTGCTGTTCGAAACTCAGCACATGAAGGCGCTCAAGCTACGCCAAGTCGTCAACGTGGTGTTCGACGTGCACGACGACCGCGTAGTAGACCTCGGACAACGCATCAGAGACCTGGAGACACGGCTTGCCCGGGCCCGGGTGGCGTATGAAGCGGCGCAGCAGATGGTCGAGGAACAACGACTCGGTGGCCGCATCGAGCTGGAGATGGCCCGCGACCGGGCAGCCGAGGAGTTGGTTGTCCTCGCTCGTGAGCAGGTCGCGATAGACCAGCGCGTAGCTGCGGCGGCGGGATTTGCCGAGGCGCAGAGGCGGCGACATCAAGCAGCCGCGGAGGAAGCACGCCGCGCTGTTGCAGTCCTTCGCGACCGCGAGACACAGTTGCGCCGGATGGTTCCGCTGCGGGCACAGTACGCCGCCGACGTCGCCAAGCTGACCATGCTCACCGAGGCCCACCAGCTCTTCGACCCGCTCCAGATCAAGGTCTGTCCAGCATGTCTGTCCGCCCTCGGGCGAACCATCGAGGTCGAAGACGGGGCGTGTGGGTTGTGCCATGCCCCGGTCTCCGATGCGACGGGCACGCTGACTCTCGGCGACATAGCGCCCCCAGCCGTGCCGGAGCAGAACGGCGCCATCAACGGCACGGCCGCCAGCCCGAGCGGAGAAGATGGTGCCTTATCGGACGTCGACAACTCCCTCAGCCCGTTCGACGTCAGCACCGAACTGCGCGCGACCAAGGCACGTTTGGCCGAGCTGACCAGATTCGTGGATGACCTGGACGCCGAGGTGAGCCGGCTCAGGACGCGCGTGCAAGCCGCTCGCGCCGCTGAACAGCAAGCAGCGGCCGAAGTTGATCACGTCACCACTCGGGCGATCAGCCCGTACCTCGCCGAACGTGACGCTCTTGCCCGGCGGCGCCAAGACGCCACCGCCGCAACTCAGCTCGCCGCGGCAGGCTTGCAGATGGTCAGCAGCCTCGACAGGCGAGCCACCGAAGTGCTCCGCTTGGAAGCAGCGGTCAAGGCCCATCGCGAGGAACTCGCTAATGTTGGGCAAGACCGGACGGACCAGGCCGCGATCATCCGGACCATCAGCGAACGGTTCGCCGCGATCCTGGCCGACTGGCGGTATCCGAAACTGAGTGGCGCCTATCTGAACGATGAACTGATCCCGTTCGTGCGCGACCTCCGATACACCTCAGCATCCTCCGGGGGCAGGACCCTGATCTCCCTCGCATGGATACTCGCGATCTTCGAGGTCTCCTGGGAATCGGGTGGCTCTCACCCCGGCTTCCTCTTCCTAGACAGCCCTCAGAAGAACCTTGGCCAAACCGGCGATCGTGATACCGAGTTCGCCGACACCGTCACGATCGCGGACTTCTATAAGCACCTACACAAATGGCTCGCCGGCCGCGGGGCCGGGACCCAGATCATCATCGTCGACAACGCACCGCCCGCCGAGGTCGAGAACGATGTGGTCGTACGTTTCTCCGGACGGGCGGACCATCCGCCGTACGGCCTAATTGAGGACGCGATCGCCTGAACCCCTTGACTCCGCAGTTAACGCTCGGTCCTGGTCGGTCCCGACGAGCCGTCTTGATCGACGGTGACTGCATTTGTGCTCCCACTAGACCAAACGGCAGCTCAGCCAGAGGCAAGTCTCCTGGCAGGAGTCCCAGGAGGAGCGCTTATGACCAGGTTGGATGAAGCCGATCCCACCGGTGCCAGCCGGCTGAAGGCATGGGTCGACGGTTTGCGCAACGCTGCGCCCGGGGTACCCCCGACCTCGCACCTACTTCGGATGATTCACCCCGGCGTTCGTCCCATCCTCGGCAACGGGCTGATCGCGGTCGAGCCACAGAGCCTCCTTCACATTCCCGGCGAGGACGCATCCGCGGTCAGCCTGTTGCGCTACCTAACAGTTGGGCCAGAACAGCCGACCCTCGATCTCCATGGGCAGGCAGCTATGTTGGGAGCCTTACTCACCCTCGTAGCCAATCGCCGATGCCAGGTCGCGCCGGAGGTCTTCGCGAAGGTCGAGGACCAGGATCACCACTTCGCGATTCCGGTGACTGGCCAGGTCGACTCGACTCTTGGAGCACCCATGCCTGCATGGGAGGAGATCGATTCCCGATTCCGTGAGGTCATCGCCCGGTTGACCAGCCTTCCGGACGACGACATGGCGGCGGTGAGTGCCGCCATCCACATGCATTACTGCGCCACGCTCCTAATTGCACGTGACCTAGCCGGCGCGTACGCGCTGACGGTCGGCGGGATCGAGTGCCTTGCACAGCGATTCGGCAATCCGCCCTCCGACTGGCAGGACTGGGACAAAGCCGCTGGCTGGGAGAAATTCATCGCCCAGCAGCAGTTCAGCGATCAGCAGGCCCAAGCGCTCCGCGGTCGGCTGATGAAGGACCAACACATCAAACTGGCCGAGACGTTCGCCACCTACGCAACAACTCGGCTACCTAACGGATTTTGGACACAACCGGTCCGCTCCTACCTGTGGGGCATACGTGCAGATCCCGCCGGAGCACAGCCGGTCGAGGGGTCCTGGTCAGATCCGGTGCCACGGGGGCCTGAATTTGCCGAAGATTCCAGCAAGGTCAAAGCCGCGTTCAAGATGGCGTACCAGTCGCGGTCTGGGTTCCTCCACGCAGGCAAGCGAGATGTCTCGTTCGTCCGTGACGCCTTCAACCCAATGCTCCTCGCCGACGAGCGGGACGGAGGTAGCCGCGAGAAACCCCGGATGACCATGGCGCAGCTTCGCGCCGCGCTCCGCAGCCTTATCCTCATGGAACTGGTCAAACGCGGAGACCCAGACCCCAAGGGGCTCGACGAGACCGGCTACATCACGATGCCGGAGGCGTCTGATTCTCCTCCTGCTTAATGCGGGTCCTTCCCGGACAGGAACTCCGTCCTGTCCAACGGACCACACCCAGACCAAACACGGAAAACTGCGCAGTCCCGCCGCTGGGGGGAAGTCAACGACCGGGTGATCGTGCTGCGACGGCTGTCGCCGGGCGGGCTGCGGTCGTGGGTCGTCGACAACGAGATCTCGTGTTTCGGTGACGCGGCCAGCCAGAAGATGCTGCTGGAGGCCACCGGCGGATGGACGGTGCTACTCGACGACGCCGCACGGCTCGCGGTCACCGAACGCACCGCCCGCCGCGTGTGCGATGCGATCACCGCAGCAAGGCTCAACAGCGCCGAAGTCGCCGGTGTGTTCGTCGACAAGGTCGGACTGGCGAACAACCCGACGCTGGCGGCCGCGTTCGACTCGCTGCTCGACTACAACGCTCCGATGAGCAGCGAAGACCTGGCCACCTGGCTCGAGGTAACCGAATGTGGCGGTGCGCGGTCGGTGGAGGTGTTGCGGTACTTCGACGTGCTCGTCGAGCGACCCGACGACGGGCTGTGGGAACCGGAGCCGGTGTTCGCGGCGGCGTGGAGGAAAGCACGACAGCGGTAACCGGCTGGTCCGGCGGCGGGTTCGTGACTGCCGCCGGACCAACTTGGTGAACCATTGGCCCGAAGCATTGGGCTCCGTCTTGGGGCGGCGGTTATCGCCTGTCGGCGTACGCCCCGGGCTAACGTGCATCCGCGTGCTCGGCGGGTGCTCGGTCGCCGTGGACAGCGACACGAAGGTTCTCAATGATCATCCGATCGCGGGATGTTGACCTCGTCTGTCAGGATGGACGATGGCTCTGCCGGCGGGGTGAAGGGGTAGCGATGCGGTTATTGATTGACGTGCGTGGTGGCGAGAGTGACGAGAACCGCCGCGTCGTGTCGGTGCTGGCCGCTGATCCCCGAACCCGACAGGCGCGGGTCAGGACAATTTTTCCGCCGCCCCGCCCGGAGACGCTCGGTGCGGCCGAGGTGATCGAGTTCGTCGGGCAGAATGTCCTGCTCCCGCTCACCGTGCAGGCCCTCTACGACTATCTGAAGAGTCGGTTAGGTGGCCGGGCCGCCCAGCAGCTCTCCGTGAAGATTACCCGGACCGATCTGCCCGATGGCGCCCGCCACGAGACGGTGAGCATCAGTGGAGACGTCGACGCCGTGGTGGCGGCGCTCAGGTCGGCCGAGTAGAGGGGGCGGCGGTCGCCGATAGGAGGTTCCGATGGTCAGTGGGTCGGATCGGGTAGATCCCTCGCAGTCGGCGGCGGTGCTGTTCGGGGTCAAGACCTATCCGAACACGTCGTTGGAGCCGGTGCTGGCCGCGCCACGGAACACCGATGCCCTGCGTCGTTCGTTCGCCGACCCGGAACTGTGGGGGCTACGCGGCAACTACCGGCTCGTCGTCGAGGCCGACCCGTCCAAGGCCGACATGCTCGACGGGGTCGCCAACGCGGCCCGGATCGCGGATGACGACGGAATTCTGCTCATCTATTTCGTCGGTCACGCCTTCTACAGCGGTGGCACGCTCCATCTGGCCGCTTCAGACGCCAACCCGAGCCAGCCGAGCACACTGTTGTCCATTCCCGAGCTGACCGAAGCCGCCGCGTCATCGGCGGCTGCTCGGAAACTGCTCATCCTCGACTGCTGCTATTCCGGGGCCGCCGCCGGCAGTCTCAAAGCCGAGATTCAGGCGGTGAATGAGGCCGCCGGCTGGCTGCTGATGGCGGCCACCGACGTGGTGCCGGCCCGGAACGCGCGGTTGGACGAGGAGTTCACCCGGTTCACCGCCGCGCTCCTCGCCGGCTTCGAAGGCTCGCCCGGGGTGGGGCGGAGCCTGTCTCCGAGGACGGTGCTGGCGCACGCCGCGACCTTGCTCGAGGGGGAGCCGAGAACCAACCACGCGGCCTGGGAGGACGGCCCGTGGCTGCGGAACCGTCGGTACCGACCACCGTCCGTCACTAGAAACGTCCACGCCACCAGGCCACCCGCCAGTCCGTTCAGTGGACAACGAGGCCTGCCCGGGCTGCTGGCCTGGCCGGAGCGGGATGCCCGGTTCGTCGGGCGGAAGCGCGAACTCCAACTCGGGGCCAAGCGAGTCGTCGCGGGTGGCGTGCTGACCGTCACCGGTCCGCTCAAGGCGGGTAAGGACCACTTCGCCGACCAGTTGATCGCCGAGGTCCGGTCCCGCGGGGCGTTCGACGAGGAGGATCTCCTGCTCGGGCTGGAGATCCCCATCGCCACCGCGGAAGAACCGGTGCTGGAGAGCCTGTCCCGGGCGCTGGGCGAACATCTCGACGAACGGGACGCGATCGAGCCGGCGGCGATGGCCAGCCTGGACGGGCGCCGCCGACGGCTGGTGACCAGCCTGATGCAGCAGGTGGGCGACCGGAAACTGCTCATCCACATCGACTGCACACGGCTCGGGCCCGACCCGGCAGCGGTGCGGGCGGAACTGGACACCCTGCTGGAGGATCCCTACTTCCGTCGGGCCGTGACGGTGGTCAAGGCCCGCACCAAACTGGACCTGACCGGCGACGGTCAACTTCGTGACCTGCCACCGATCCCGCTCGGCGAACTCTCCGACGACGAGGCGGTCGAGCTGCTCGGCAACCTGCTCGACGCGGAGCAGATCGAGCTCGACGGCCTCGACCTCAAGCACGAGGTCCTGCGACGGCTGAATGATCCGCTGGTCCGGCTGCCCGGGGTGTTGGTGAACGGGGTCGACGGGTTCATCGCCGACCATCAGCTGACCGACACCGGCGAACTCGTCGCCGGCAACCTGGTCGACGCGCTGCTGAACCGCTCCGTGCCGACGGTGCTCCGGGCCCTGCGCGACGCCGGTGGCCTGAAGCTGCGGCAGCCGTCGCCGACCGGGCGCCGGCACGGGCCGCTGGCTGTCCTGATCTGTTGGGCGCTGACCGAGGGGCTGCCGGTCAGCCAACAGGTCCTGCAATCTGCGGACGTGGGCTTCCGGGCCCAGATCGAGCAGCTCACGGACGCCCGAGTCCTGCGGACTGAGGCCCGGGACGGTGCGCCGTCCTACGGGATCGGCCCGGCCAGCCGGAACACCCTGCGCCTGCTTCTGCTCGTCCTGCTCGGTGTCGACGAGAGCGCCGAGGGCATGGACTCGGCGGGCATGGCGACGATCCGACGGACCATCGACACGCTTCCCGGACCCGAGCGCGAGGCGTCTCCGGACGAGCTGGACGAGGCACTGGCCAGGGCCGGCACGGCGCTCCAGACCACGATCAGCCAGCTGAGTCCGGACCGCGTCCCGGAACTCGTCCAGGCGGTCCGGTGGGCGGTCGGGTGGATCGACGAGAACGCCGCCGGCCGGCTACCGCGGCTGCGTGACGCGCTCTCCGTGATCAATGCGTACGACGGTGACGCGGTGTACCTCAGCGTCGTCCCGGAGCAGTCGACCTCGCCGGTGACCGTCGACGCCGTCGAATCGGATCTCTCGCCGGACACCGTCGACCTGGCGCGTCTCCTCGCGGCGGCGGCGCGCCTGACCGTGGCCGCACGGCAGCAGGGCATGGCCGCCGGCATACTCGACGGACTCGTGGGGGCCGCGTCCGAGGTCGCCGACGCGATCGTGGCGTGTCCTGCCGACCTGGTGTCCTATCACCTGCTCAAGTCCGTGGACGCGACCCTGTTCCTGGCCGGCCGGCGGCTCCGGTCGACGACGAGTCTGCTCGCCGCGCGGGAGCGGGCAGCCGACGCCCTCTACCAGGGAGCCGTCACCGCCGGCGCCAGCCGGACGGACCGTGTGCTGGTGGTGCTCTCCTGGCTGCTCAACACCGCGGAGGCCCAGGTCGACGCCGGCCGGCGGGACCAGGCCCGGGGCACCTGGGGGAAGGCCGAGGAGATATTCACGCTCCTCCCGGAGGCGCGGGACACCCGGCAGCGGATGACCCAGCTGCAGATGGAGCATCGCCTGGGTCGCCTGCAGGCGCGGTGCGCCGACAGTCACGCCGACCGGATCAGCGGCCTGCGCCGGGCGTTCGCGCGTACGGAGACCGGACTCGGCCTCTCCACGCGCGCCGACGAACTCGCGCTCTGGTGTTCCCGGCACATCGACACCGCCTCGGTGCTGGCGCTGGAGCTCCGGGCGGCCGACGACCAGGAGGCGTTCGTCACCGGGGTGCTTGACCAGCTCACGACGGCGTGGCAGCCGCACGGTCCGTGGCCGGTCGCCGTTCGCGTCGCGGTCTGGCGGTTCATGCATGGGACCTTCCGTGGTCTGGTCGAGACGGACCGGCGGCTGACCGCCGCGCGCCGATCCCTGTCGCTGCTGTTGCAGGGCGACGCCGAGGAGCGGGAGGGGCAGCAGGCCCTGCTGATCGCGCAGGTCGAGGCGCACCTGTTCCTGGCCCGTACCCTGCGGGTCAACGACCAGCTCCAGGAGGCGCTCACGGAGGCGCGCCGAGCGCTGAGCCTCGCCGAGACCGGCCGCGATCTGAGCGTCTCCACCGCCGGCGGCGAGACCGCTGCCCGTGCCTATCTGCTCTGGCTTCAGGCGCTCCGGACGGTCATCCTGTGGAGCCCGCCACGGGATGCGCCGGGCGGCGCCCGGACGCAGCTGAAGCGGGAAGCCGGGATCGCTCAGGAATGGCTGCGTAACCAGGATGGCCCGATGACGCGGGCCCATGCCGTGCTCGACCTGTGGTGCATGCGCACGCTGTGGTCCGAGGAGGGCAACCTGACCGTCGCGTCGGCCCGGGAGGGAGAGGACTTCAGCCGGCTGCCCCGGGGGATCAAGGAGCAGCGGCTCGAGGAGGCGTACCGCAAGCGCCGGAGGTCGTTGCTGGGGCACGAGCGGGTGTACGGACCGTCGATCGAACTCTGCCGGATGCAGGTGCACCTCGAACGGCAGTACCAGCGGTGGCAGTCGGTGATCTGGCGGAGGAATGTCGACAACAGCGCGGTCTGGGAGCTGCTTCGGCGGGCCGAAGATCGGTGGCCACACAATCCGGCCCTGGTGGCGTCCATCGCCGATTTCCACCGCTACATCTGGGAACACGGCGAGGCGATTGCCGAATACCAGAAGCTCGTGACGATGGCGACCAACGCGCACGACCGGCTCCGGGCGGTTTACGGCGCGGTGGAGAGCGCGGTGACCCAGGCCCAGTACGACAACCGCCTGCCGGGGTCGAAGCGCCAACAGATGCTCACGGACGCCCGGCAGTTGCTCGACGACGAGATCCAGGAGCGCTCGCTTCGCGCCGATTTCGCCCTGCTTCGCCACCGGGTCGCGCTGGAACTGGACGAGGAGGTCGACTGGGATCGGGTCGACCGGGTCTTCGACGAGATCATCGGGGACGACTACTCCCGCAACATCGGCCGGTACCTCACCATCCGACGGTACGGTTCGGTCTTCCACAGATCGGTCGCCGACCAGCTCAGCTCGGAGGTGAGAACCCAGCTACGGCAACTGTCCCACGGCGGCCCGGTCGCGGAGCCGGCGGACGGCGACGGCGTGGAACAGCAGGACGCCATGGTGGTGGAGGACGAGAGTTCCTCGATGCTCGGCGAGTTGCTGTTGGAGAACTTCACCGACGTGGATCTCCTGCAGGCGCTCGGCTCGATCTACCTGAGGCGGGCCGACCTCACCGAGGGGCAGCACGACGCCACCGCGGTGGCCGAACGCACCCGCCGGGCCTTCGACTGTTTCGATGCCTGTCGCATCCTCCAGCAGGACCGCACCGGCAAGACCCCGCTCGTCACCAAGTTCCTCAGCGGCCGGGCGATCCTGCTCGCGGCCCAGGCCAGCGATGATCCCGACCCGTTCGACTGGGAGGCCCCGTCGCCGCACCGAAACTGGATCGAGTACGCGACGTCCCTGTTGCAGGTCTGCAAGTCCTCCGCGGTGGGCGGTTTCGGACGGGTGTGCAATTGGCGTTTCAAGGAGGCGAACGACGTGCTGACGCGACTCAACCGCGGGGAGTGGCCGCCCCGCTGACGTCCCCGACGACTGTCAGGCGGTTCACTCCTAAGACTGGGGCTGACCTGGTGATCCTGTGTGGACGTTAGCGATGAAGCTGCTGGTCCAGTGGGGCTTCGCCCCGCTGCATTGAGTTCCCCCCGCTTTGATGGAGCGGTTGATGTTCCCCGGGTTCGGTGGAGTCGGTTTAGTTGACTTTCGTGCGTTTCGCTCGTTGAGGAGTGACGTGCCGAGGAGTTACCCACCCGAGTTTCGCCGCAAGGTCCTTGATCTCCTGAAGGCCGGCCGATCGGTGGCCGACCTGGTCCGGGACCTGCAGATCAGTGACCAAACCATCTATACCTGGCGCCGGCAGGAGTTGATCGACACCGGGCAGCTGCCCGGGATCACGTCGGGGGACCAGGTCGAGTTGGTCGCCGCGCGGCGTCGTATCGCCGAGTTGGAGACCGAAGTCGCGGTCCACCGTCGTGCCGCGGAGTTGCTCAAGGAGGCGGTGCCCCCAAAAGAGCGGTACGCGGCCATCAAGCAGATGGCCGCTGAGGGGTTGCCGGTGAACGTGTGTTGCCGCGTCTTGAGGGTTTCCGTGTCGGGCTACTACGCCTGGCTCGGCCGGCCGCTGTCGGCGCGGGCGTTGCGGCACGCCTGGCTGATCGAACGGATCCGCGCGGTCCACGTCGCGTCGCGAGGCGTGTACGGCGCAGGCAGGGTCCACGCGGAGCTGCGGCTCGGGCAGGGGATCGTTGTCGGCCACAACGCGGTGGAGATGTTGATGCGGCGGGCTGGGATCAAAGGCCTTCCCCACCGCCGGCGTCCCCGGCCGAAGCATCAAACTCCGACCGCGGCGGACCTGGTCAACCGCGACTTCCGCCGGGTGGAGCCCAACCGGCTCTGGGCCACCGACATCACCGAGCACCCGACCAGGGAGGGCAAGGTCTACTGCGCGGTCGTGCTGGACACCTACTCGTGGAAGGTCGTCGGCTGGTCGATCGATGCCACGCAGACCGCCACTCTGGTCACCAACGCGCGGCATGGCGATCAACAACCGGCAACCGCAGCCGGGCACGGTCATCCACTCGGATCACGGAGTTCAGTACACCTCCTGGACCTTCACCCGCCGGGTCCACGACGCCGGGCTCGCACCGTCGATGGGCTCGATCGGCGACTGCTTCGACAACGGCATGATGGAGTCGTTCTGGGGCCGCATGCAGACCGAACTGCTCGATCGACAGCGGTGGCGCACCCGGATCGAGTTGGCCAACGCGATCTTCGAGTACCTCGAGATCTTCCACAACCGGCAACGCCGCCACAGCTCACTGGGCATGCTCAGCCCAATCGAGTATGAGAGAGTCCGACCGATGTCCCTATCCGTGGCATGAAACCAACCACGACGACTCCGCCAAACCCGGGGAACATCACCTACACCACCAGCGCGGACGAGACTGAAAGCTGGCATCAGGCGAAGAGCGCGGGCGCTGCATAGTGAAAGAACTGATCGGCAAAGTCCACGACCGGTGAGAGTCGCTCCACCTCTGCCGGAGGACACCCGCGATCCAGCAATAGCTGCTCGATTTCAGCCCAGGGCCGCCGGAACCGAGCCATGGCGGCACCAAAGCCAGCCCGGTAGTCGTCCGGGTGATCCAGCAGCGATGCGGCAAGTAGCACACCGAAGCAGGCTGCGGCACGCTCGTTGATCTCCCATTGGTGGGCCATGACGGCCTGCGAGGCGTCTGCGGCTGCGCCGGCAAGTCCACGCCGGGAAGGGCCGCCTGTGACCGCAGTGACTGCTCCCTCACAGACGTTGAGAACGAGCAGCCGACGTCGGAAAGGTGCGGGTGGGCGGCGGAGCAGAAGATCGATGCCCACGGTGTCGCCGCCGGGCAAAGCGAGGTGTGAATGCTGCGGCTGGAACATGGGCGACCGCCCGTGGCCGATCAGCCAGATGGCGTCCGCGCTCGCATCGGTGTAGGCCGCTTCGAACCGTGCGGGCGTCACCTCGGACGCGGCGACCCGCTCGACCTGACATCCCAGCTGCGAGAGCAGGGCGGTGACGAGGCTAGCCTCGGTGCAGGCGAGGTCGGTGTCACCCTCGAGGAGCACGACTCGGTCGAGCCACCGGTCGGGCAGCGGCGAGTTCAGACTAGCCCATAGCATCGGGGGTATCCAACGTGGCAGGATGAAGGCCTGGTGAGGTATGCGTGTACCGGGTAGAAAGATCGCCAGCGACCGTGCCGAGACTGCAGTTCTAGCCGGTTCTGGCAGGTCCACTCGGAAATAGCGGCGACAGGCAGCGGCAAACGCTGCGCTGGCAGCAGAATCGAGATGGTCACGCGCGGCGCGCAGCTGGCGCTTGCCACCGCCGACAACTTGGTACGAGGTGCCGAGCGCCGCGTTCATCGTGTCGGTCAGCTTCGCGAGACTCATCCCCAAAGGCATAAGAGTGGAACCGCCGCTCCAGGACCACCGCATCCCATCCGGCTGGTCGATGACGAGCAGCACCGCGTCCTCGACTGGGTCTGCCGGCCGACCAGGTGGCTGACCGTTCCAGGCCCGCAGCAGCCGTACGCAGTCGCCGACGCGGCCATGCTCGGCAAGCACCGTGATGACCGGACCGAGCGCTCTGAAGAAGTGTTCCCTCAGCAGGGGTACGACATCGTCGGGGTGCTCCGCCCAAAGTCGGGGCATGTGGTCGAGGAGTATTGGAAGGCGCGTGCTGACCAAGTCGAAGTCGCCCTCGACGCTGTCGACGAGCAGTTGGAGCCGCAGCAGTCCCGGCGCGTCGCTAGGTAGCGAGCCGAGTAGGTTGTTGATCACTTGGCGACGGGAGGCGGCGTCTGGCAAGGTCAATGCCGCAGCGTGGAGCAGCCTTGCAGCGACGACAGGGTCCGCGTCCGGTTTTCCGGCTGCGGCGACGCACCACTGCGCTGTCAAGGTCGCCAGTTTCTGATTGCCCCGCTGCCGCGCCCAAGTCAGCGCCATGGGAGCCGCAGCGAGCGCAGCCTCTGAAGGCTCGCTGAGCAGCAGGGTCGCCCCTATAAGCTCGCCATGGCTGTCCATCAGTTCCGGCAGATAGCCGAAGTTCGTCGCCAGATCGAACAGATGCTCAGCGACGCCCGCGAGGATGTCCTGTGATGTCACCTCGCCGTGACGGCTTTCTTCGATGAGAAGGTTAAGACCCTCGGTCGTGTAATGAGAAGCCGGTAACTCTGCTTCACCGCCAAGGCCGCGCACCAGCCAACTCCACGCCATCAACAACTCACCGCGACAGCGTGCCACGGCAACCGCGTCGAGCACGGCGGCCAGCCGCCAGACCGCGATCACTTGTGCGGGGACCAGTTCCGACGGAACGGCGTTCAGGTCCGCAAGCATCGCATCCGCCGACTGGAGGATCGCCGCATGGTCGTCGCCACGACGGAGAATCAGAAGGCGCAGCACGCCGCTGCTGCTTACCCGCGCCGGCAGGTCCCACTCGCGCACCTCCGACGGGAGATGCGCAGCGACTCTGGGCAGCAACCTGTGTAGCTGAGGCAACGAGCAGCGTCCTTCCGTTGTGGAGTGTATGCAATTGATGAACTTACATATACAGAACTTGCTATCAATGTATGTAGGCGAGCGAACGCGGTTGGACCGGTTGAGGCGATAGTCCCGTCACAGAAAAGTGGGTGCGGTGGAGCTCACTGTCAACGGCATGCAGCATGACCTCGACGTGCAGACGGTGCGCAATCGCCTATCGCCTGCACGGTCAGAGACCGGAGCCGCGGTAGGACTCAGGTGGACACCGCCTACGAGCACCACCGGTGGCGTCACTGCGTCCGGTACGCGCGGCCCAGGCCGGACCTGTCGGTATACGACGTGCCATTGATATTCGGCGAGGGCGAAGACCCTTCTCCGACTACGCCAGGACCGCCTGATGAACGTGCGCGTCACTCCGCCGTCTGCTACCGCGAGCCGGGGGGATTGCCCTCATGCCCCCACCTGTTCGGCCAGTATCGATCGTGTTCGGTGACGAGGGCGGTGAGCGTGACCACTGCCTCGCGCATCAGCTTCACGTCACGCTTGTCGGGCTCGGTCGGCTTGCCGTTTGTGTCTGCCCCCATCATGTCGGTGCCCGCAAGGGCGGTGACGGTTCGCTGTGCGGCGACCAGTGCCCTCCGGTAGTTCGCGGAGCCGGGGTCGGGATCCGGATTACCAGCGGCCAGGATCGCGGCGGCCTTGATGAACGCTCGGTTGTCGTCCGGCTCCAGGTTGAGCGGCACCTGCTTCCCGTGGATGTTGACTTGGGCGCTGGTGATCACGTCTACGACCACGAGCTGACTGCGGGTGAGGCCACCTCGAGCGGCGTCGTTGACCCGTTGATTGGTGCTCTGGGTCGGGCCGGGAGTGGTCAACGCGTACATCGCCGCCCGCAGATCTTTGGCGGCTCCATGGTGGGCGTGTGGACCTACGCTCACCCGCCACACGCCGGGCACGGCCGGGCCGCTCGGAAATGTCACCTTGTCGGCGATCATGGTCGCGGTGCCCAGCCGTCGCCACTCGAAGTTCGCTTGCACTCCCGGCATCAGCCTCTCCTGCCTTAAGGGCGAGATATCCTTCAATAGTGCGGGCTGGTTGGCTGACCGTCAAGCAGTCAGTCCATAGAGAAGGGGGGAGCAGGTGCAGGGACGGCGGCGCCCCTCGCCGGCAAATCCGCTCGTGGGCAGAAGGCCATGGGGGATGGCGTCAAGCGGCTGGTCGTAGGCGGCGGGGTGCCCACCGCGCTGCCCTCGACGGCATCGCCGCTAGGTCTATCGGATTTTCTTCGCCCAGGGTCGTGGGGCTACGCTTCCGACCATGCATCCGCTTGCGCACGGCGTGACATTCGCCGCCAGCGTGACAAGTCGGCTGCGGCGTCGGCGCTTCCGGCTTGCCGACGAGGGTGGACACTCCATTGAGGAGCTGCTCGAGTGAGCGGAGCGGGGAGGGAAGGTGAGAAGAGGAAGCCCTCACCGCTCCGAGGGCTCCTGATCGCCCTCGTCATCCTCCTGATCTTCCCCGCTACCCGGGACATGCTCTTTACCCTCGGTGCTTGGATTCTGGGCGCCCTCGCCGCCGCGCTAATCGCGATCTTCGTTTTCCTGAAGCCCAGGCGGTAACGCCAGCGATTAGATCGGGTCCAACGCCAGCGTGCTCCGGCTGAACGCAGCCAGGATCCGTTGATGGGTCTGGCGGGGGTGCGGCGTGAGTGACTCATACCTGGTCGCGCTCGGCGAACGTGACGCCATCCGCTGGGTGCTGCACGAGCATCGGATGGCGTACCGGCAACACCACGAGCCGAGGTCGCGCGGCTCGCGCCGGGCGATGGCTTGTTCCTCTACGCGTCCCGTGGTGCCTGGGGCAACCCTATGCGCGATCGGGGCCGCGTGATCGGCGCAGCTACCGCCGCGACGGCAGTACGCCGGTTGGACCATCCGATAGAAATCGCCGGGCGTCAGTTTTTCTCCGCATGCAACCTACAGATTGATGGCGTGGTGCCCTATCCAGGTGGTCTGGAGTTGCAGCCGTTGTTGAAAAGCTGGACGCCTTTCCCAAGCCGCACGCATGGAGTGTCTACCTCAGGCGTGCCCTGCTTAGGTTGTCCGACGCCGATCGCGCCGCCCTCTACCAAGGCCTTCGCCCGATGGTTGTGCCGCGCAAACAGGCTCTGCCGACGTACCCGGGGGGCGCCATTGTCGGCTCCGCCTGAAGAGGGAGGGCGGGGTTTGATTCAGTCCGAGCAGGCAGATCTCCTTAGCTTTGACGCCTCCGCTGAAGATGAAGCTGCTGCTGCTCTTTCCACCAGCGATCCGGGCTGCTCCAGCTCTCCTCGGGGCGGGAGAAGCTGTCAGCCGCCCAGCCACCCGGGCATATGACATCTAGCGCCGCCTCAATATCGCCCGGCGGGTCGACCCGGACATCGAGCCGGTCGCCGTCGCCGCTGTCAAGTTGCTCGGCGAGCTGCCAAGTCGCAGCGGCCTGCGCCCCCGTCAACGGGCCCTCGACCACGAATTCCCGTCGTCGGCCGGTGATCTTGGCGCCAGCGCCGCGCAACATGATGATCACGCTCCTCAGGTCTTCGACGCCAGGCACCGTGACGTAGACGCGGGGGAGGTCTGTCATGGGTTGGGCCATGACGCCAGTGTGGTGGACGCCCCAAGCGCTGTTCCTCGATACGCTCAGGGGCAAGCAGGACCGATCGACACCGCTGGCCGGCATTTGGCGAGCCCGCGAGCGCCGGCGCCGCAAGGCTATCTCCACGGCGGTCGTCTCGGTCACCCTGGTCCTGTCCATGGCGGCGCGGTGGCCCTCAGGTCGCCTCGTTGTGCGCGTGGATGATTCGGCGCAGGATCAGGTTGAGCCCCGACCAGTCCTGGCCACGCAGGGGTCGGCCCTCATTGCGTCGGGCCGCCGCGACCTTGGCCCGGTACGTCTGCTGAACGGCCGCCTTGCCAATCACCTCGCCCTGGTAGCGCTGCACGCCAGGCAGGAACGACGTCCACTGCACTGGGCGCAGGTTACCGTCCGCATCCTTCAGCACGTCATGACCTAGGTAGAGCTCAATGCTGCCGGCGAGCCCGTTGACGTCGGCGGCGGCGAGAACCCCGTTCGGGGCATCGCTGCTGGGTGGGCCGAGGGTGGGATAGTCGCGGGCCAGGTGGAGGTCGGGATAGCGGTCTACGATTATGTTCTCTGGCAGCGGTACCTTGTCGAGTCCGCGTCTGGCGTCGGCCGCTGCGGAGTCGTTGTCAAAAAGGGCGACGATCCGGTTGGTGATCCCGGCTGCGGCGAACGACTTGATCGACTTCACCAGCGCCGACGCGCTCGCGTCCGGCCGGGTCTCGAAGTTCAAGAACCGCACCAGATCGGTCAAGTGTGGGTACAAGATCGACATCGCGTCGCTGAGGAACTCGGCGTCGGTGCGGCCTTCGGTGAGCACGACAGTGGGCGAGTAGGTGGAGCCCAGCACCTGCATAACACGCAGGGAGTGGGACGCTATCGTCTCCGTTCGTTCGTCCAGCCATCCTTCACCGCGGTCGGTGAGGGTTACCGTTACCTGCTCGTCGGGGAACGCCAAGAGCCCGAGCCGTAACGCAAAGCGGTAGTCCAGGTAGCCGAGTAAATCTAGGAGCCAATCAACATCAGTCTGGTGGTCACTGAAGAGGCCGTGAGGGTCGCTAGCCATCGCAGCGGCGCGAGTCGCCTCGACCCAGGTGGGACCATCGAGACCGTCGAGGAGATTGCGCTTGGTCCTTTGTGGGTCCGTCAGCTCCATTTGCCTCGGGTTCTTGGCGTTCCACTGCTTCTTGAACTCGACGGCTTCCCGCAATACGTCGAACACAGTGGCCTGGTCGACGCCGATCACGTCGAGCCGGTCTGCGACCTGGTGCCCGGGCATGCGAAAGGCGATCTCGGCGAAGTCGTCATCGTCGGGCTCGATCATGGCGTCGTCGCGCAGAATCGCCAGTAGGAGCCCCTTTTCGCCCTCTTCGATGCGTGCCACCGTGTACGGGCCAACCTTGATCAGGCCGTAGATGCTCACGCGGCGGCGCCTGGTTCACTCACAACCGATGGCTTCACGGACGCCTTCACCTCCTGCCGGCCGCGCGAGCCGGTGCCCGAGTCTACAGTCCGGCCGCGGGCCGTCTCGGTCGAGCGTGACGGGAAGCTGCGGCGAGATCTCATGCCACAAAAGGGAAACCAGCTCCGGCGACGGCATGATCGGCTTCACCGTACCGGAAATCCGAAGAGGTGCCCTTGTGGGCGTTCGGCCGGGACCGCTGGCTGCTGAGGTGCGGGGGAAGGGGGTCGTTGGCTGTTGCGCTCGAGCGTGTACTGACCTTGGCTGAGGCGGATGAGCGGGGTTCCGCACGGGCTTGGTGGGCCGCCGGTGGTGTCCCGGGTCATTCCTTGGATGATCGGAACGCCGCGTCGGCTCGAATCGTTGGACCTGAGTGATCAGCTCCGTTCGGCTGAAGGTGGGCTCGCGGTTCGCCAGTTGGCGGGCTGCGGTGAGGATGAGCTGCCAGGCTGCTGGTCTGTCACTCAGGTTTCCTTTCCACAGCCGGTCGCAGGTCCAGGATGTCGGGTGCTCCGGCCGGGTCAGTGGTGCGTCGTCGGAGCAGGTTCAGCAGGTCTTCCTGCCGTGGTTGGCCGAACGCCAGTCGGTATGTCGCCAGGTCCGACTTGAGCCGGTCGAGTTTTGCCTGGTCGCGGCTGAGTGGGTAGGGCAGGACGTGTCGTTCGATCTTCGCCGGCCCGGGAAACACCCAGTACGGCGCGAAGTCGCCCAGTTCCCCGGATTCTGCTTGTGCCGCGTCGTAGAGGGCTTTCCACACGTCCGGTTCGGGCGAGCGCAGGGCCTCCGCACGGTGTGCGGCGGCGACGTTGCGGCGTACGGCGTGTCCGCCGAAGCGGTGGACGCGGCCTTCGCGTTGTTCGAAGTCGACGGGGTTGGCGGGGGTGTTCCAGTGCACGACGGCGGAGCACCACTGGTGGAAGTCGATGCCTTCCTGGCCGGCGCTGGTGGTGGCGACGACGAGCGGCCAGAAGGGGCTGTTGAAGGCTCGGCGTACGACTGCTTTTCGGTCGGCCTGGGATTGTTCTTCGCCACGGCCGCCGTAGCGCAGCGCAAACCGGCCGGGCAGTTTGATCCGCTCGGCGGGGTGGTGCGGGTTGAAGGCTTCGTACGTTGACGGTCGGCTGGCGATCGCCAGCCGCGCCTCGTCGGCGAGTCTACAGAGTTTCTCGTCGTCGAGGCGAGTGTCGGCGGTACCGCTGCGTAGGGTGTGCAGGTGCTCGTCGAGGACGGCCTGCAGATCACCGGCGGCGCAGTAGCGCAGCACTGCCTGCCAGTAGACCGGGCCCATGGACAGGCTGTCGAGCAGTTGGGCGGATTCGGGCCGGTTGAACAGGGACCGCAGCCCGTTGGCCAGTACCGCTGCGGCGCGCCAGTGCCCTGCGGAGGTGACTGCGTCGTCGGGGTGGATGAGTCGGGACAGTGCCCGCCAGGCGATGTTGCCCGGCGCGTGCATGCCGATCGCCGCGACGCTGCCGAGCAGACCGTGGAGGTGGCCTGCTGCGGGGTAGTGGGTGTTGGTGGCCAGCTCACGGGCTCGCTCTACGTGCCGGTCCAGGCCGGTGGCTGTTGCGTCGTCGTCGGCGGAGGTACCCAGGGCGGCAGCGGCGTCATCGCAGCCGGGGTCGGCGCCGGGCCACCGGAAGACCAGTTCCCACGGCTCGGCGGGGGTCGCGTCGGTGGCCGCCGTATCGGTGGAGGAGTGAGCGAGCAGCCTTTCCCGCACCTCTCGTTCGAACACGGCCAGCGGTGTGGTCTCGTCCGGTCGCTGCCGGGCTAGTGCCAGTGGGTCGCACAGTGTGGCCAGGGCGGGATGGGGCCAGAAGATTGCCAGGACGCTCATGGCCGCTGGGCGGTTGTGTTCGGTGCGGTAGTCGAGGTGCCGGCTTTCCTTTCCGTGGCCGCCGAGCTTGCGTTCGGCTTCGTAGCTGAGTAGTCCGGCCACCGCGGTGGGGGTGGCGTTCCAGGAGGAGAACAGCAGCCGCTTGGTGATGCCTTCGGCCGCTGCGGTGGTGAACGGTTCGTCGAGGGTGTGGTAGGGCAGGGACGGGGGCAGCCACAGCAGTCGCCACCAGCCCCGGTCGACGGTGTCCGCGGCGAGTCGCCGTAGCCGGCCGTTGCCGAGATCGACGGGTTCTCGTCGGTTGATCGTGTCGGCGTCGAGTAGTTGCGCGGTGGCCAGCAGCGCGGTGACGTCGGGGTCCGGTTTGCCGTCGAGTGCTTTTCGGACCTTGTCGCCGAGTTGGTAGCCGTCGAGGAAGTTCAGGAAGTAGGGGGCGGACTTCCAGTACTCGACCGACATCCGTGCGCCGACAACGTCGGCGACCCGGCGCATCGCCACGTAGCCGCGCACGTCACGGGTGTCGAGGTCGTCGGCGAGGTCGAGGTGTTCGCTCAGCATCCCGTCCTGGCCCAGCGCGGGCCGTTCGGTGCGGCACATGACCCGCAACAACAGAGTGCGCAGCCAGTCGCGCAGGTCCCCGCAGGGTTCGCCGCGTACCAGGGCGTCCCGGTACGCCTCGAAGGCCTTCGTCACGTCGGCGTGCCAGGGCTCGTCGTCGGTGAGGAAGCGTAGGACCTGCCGGAAGTCGCGGTAGTGGTCCTCGCCGGCGCCGGTTTCCTCGGCGAAGGTGAACGGTTTGTACGGGGTGGCCGACAGCAGCAGCACCCGGGCGGCTCGATGGTCGAACAGGTGCCGGGCGAGTTCAGCGCTGTCGCCACCGTCCGGGTCGAGGAGCTCCCGGAAGCGCTGGAACTCGTCGAGGATGACCAGGTCCGGGTCGAGGACCTCGACGCCGGCGGTGGCCAGCGCCGTTCGCAGGGCACCGGTGAGTGTGCGGGCCTTCTCCCGCAGCGCGTCGGGCAGGGCGGGGCGTCGACCGATGCCGTCGAGTAGCGCGTCGAACTCGTCGAGCAGGCCGTCGTGGCGGGCACGACGCAGGAACCCCTCGGCGATCGTCGGGTCGATCTCTCCTTCGAGCTGTTCCCAGAGCTTGTTGCACTGCTCCTCGAAGCGTTCAGGGGTGGCGACGGTCGCCTGCAACGCGCGTAGCGCGGCTCGGGTTCGCCAGCCGTCCCACGAGTGGGCCTGTTCGAGGAGCAGGAAGATCAGCGCCCGCTCCTCTACGGCACCGGTCCGCCAGCCCTGGTCGAAGGAGGTGCCCGGGGTGAACGCGATCAGATTGATCGGCTTGCCGGTGGTGGCGGTCGCCGCGTTGAGGCGATGTGCGTGCTTGGCGAGCAGGGTGAGCCGGCTGGACAGGGTGACGGTCTTGTCGGCGGTGACCCGCAGCCGGTCGATGTTCTGCCGGGCAACGTCCTGGTTGGAGCAGACGTAGATAACGTCGACCCGTTCCACGCTGTCGTCGTCCTGCAGCCGTTGCAGGGTTTGGGCGATGACGCCCCGGGCGACGACGCTCTTGCCGAGTCCGGTCTCGTCGGCGACGAGGAACCGGCGGGTCGGGTCGGCACCGAAGTACCGGTCGACGACATGCGCGACGGTGGCGCGCTGGAAGTCCTTCAGGCCGGCCATGACCGGCCCCGCGTCGTACCGCTTCACCGGCCCACCGCCTCTGCGCTCGCGTCCCGTGCCTGGTTGATGACCCGCCACAGCTCGGTGAAGCCGGGCGGCAGCAGCCGCCTGCTGTCGCCGTCGGCTTCGATACGGGCGACCAACCGGGCCAGGTCGTCGAGCTGCTCCGGGCGGTCCACGAGAGCGTTGAGCAGCAGTTCGAGGATGCCGGTGCCGCCGGTACGCCAGATGCCCTGCCCGCCGGCGTCGCCGGTCACGGCGGCGGCAGCCTCGGTGCCGAGACCGAGCATCAACAGCAGGAACCGCAGGAACTTCTCCGGCGTGTCGATCTGCTGGGCGAGGACGTGGTCGAGCCGATGGGCGGGGTCACCGATCAGAGTGGCGAGGACGACGGTCTGCTCCCGACCCGTGCCGTCTTCGGCGACCACCAGGACGAACGGGGTGATGTCGGCCAACGCGAGCCCGGCGAACACCGCGGACACCCGTTGGCCCGGAACCAGCGGTACAGCTTCCCCACGGCGGGTGTGCAACTGCGCGGTGATCCGCACGCCCGTCACCTTCGGAACGGCTTCCTGCGAGTCGAGCCGGATCTCGTAGCCGCCGGCCGAGGTCGTGACGGTAGCCGACATTGGTATGGCAGCGATGTCCCGGATGAGGTCACGCAGGAAACCGGTGTCGGGTTCCGGCTCGGTGACGTCCTGGCGTTCGTGCCGTTCGAGGATCTCCCGGAAACCGGCGTCGGGACCGAGGAGGGCGTTGATCCCCCACCGGTTCCGGCTGCCGATCAGCTCCACCAGCAGCTCGACGTTGCCGCCGAACGCCGCGTCGGTGGCGTTCGCCGAGCCGAGCAGGACCCGCGCCTGGTGGCCCTTCTCCACGACGTACACCTTCGCGTGCAGCCCGTGCAGCACCTCCTGACCCGGCGGCGCCTCCTCGGCGGGCAGACCGGCCAAGGCGCTGACCACGAACGCCTCGGAACCGGCCAGGCTCTCCTCGGGCAGACGGTCGAGCGCCTCCTGCCGGCTCACCACCGACAGCGCCCCGCTGGGCGCGCACCGGTTCAGGCCACCCGGCGTGCAGAACGGCGAGATGACCAGGTGCCGAGTCCCCGCGAAATCCGGCGGGCGGCTACCAGGCACCCCCAGGGCGTGAAAGACGATCCCCTGAGCATCCTCGAGTGGTTCCCAATCGGCGCGACGCAGGTCCTCGCACAGCGCCTCGATCGCCGCGTGCCGAGCGGCCGGTAGCGGCGTGACCGCCAGCCGCACCGCATGCCGCAGAAGATCGGCCAGAGGCCGGTTGTCCTTTCTCAGGCGGGTGCCGGGCACACCATCCAACCGAAGGCACACGTCCCAGCTGCGACCCCTGGTCAGATTGCGGCTGAGCACCAGCAGCCGCAGCGACACCTCTCCGGTCGTGTCGTCGCGGAACCGCAGCACCCACAGCTTGGGGTGGAACAGGTGACCCGGCCTGGGCCGGCGCACCTGATGCACCATCGGCTCGACGAACGCCAACAGCGCCGACGCCCCTGACGGCACCACGATCTGCCCCGCCTGACAGAACACGTCGATCCGGTCCGCGCAGCGCCGTACACCCTCCATGACCGCGATCGGGTCCGCCGACTCCCGCAGGCCATGCGCGGCGAACGCCAACGGTGCGACCAGCAGGCTCTCCAGATCCAGGGTGAAAGTCAACGCCACCGCCCGGCACAACCGCGCCCCCGGCGGTGGGCGCAACGAGTCGAGCAGCAGCGCGCGGGAGTCAGGCGCGAGCACCGGCAGCCTCCGAAGGACCAGTAGCGCAACCGTCGTGGATGTCGGCGAGGATCCGGCGAACCTGCGGCCAACGGAACACCAGCCGGCGACTGCCCGACGCGCCACTCCACGTACGCAACAACTTGTCGTTGACCAACCGCGACTGGCCCTTCTTCACCGACCGCTCCCGCTCGCCGACGAGATCCCGCAGGGCCGGGTCGCTGGCCGCCTCGCCGGCAGCCCCGCTGGTCACCGCGTCGAGCCACCGCTCGATGAACTGCCGGGCCTTGACGTTCGTGCTGATCCGGGGATTCTTCTCGATCAGCCGCGTCCACATCCCCGACCGATCCCAGCCCTTAAGGCTCTGCTCCGCCGACACCCGACCGCTCCATTCCGACAGGCTGTCGCGGTAGCGAGCCGCCGGCTCCTCATGCTCGGACAGGCCCGCCTGCTCGTACCGCTCGGCGACGAGCAGGTTGTACAACAGCGCCGCACCATGCATCGCCAGCGAGAAGCGCTGCGCGTCCCGAACCAGGGAACCGATCGGCTCCGGCGCGGCCAGCGCCACCGGCTCGTCCCACGGCGCATCGCCCTCCGACCCAGGGCGATGCGCGGGCTCAAGCAGGTACGCCAGCAGGGTGCCGGGCACCGCGTCGATGATCCGCTCGCGCAGCCAACGGGCCTCGTCTGGGAGTAACCTCAGCCCACCCTCGACCTCCTGCGGAAAGTTCGGCGGTGCCCCGGGCAGGGTCGGATGCCAGCTGCCGCGCGACCGCTCGGTCAGCTCATCAGCCTCGGCCAGCCGGGATACCAGCCGTCGGTCCGGTGCCGTGTCATCCTCACTGCTGCGGATGCCGTACTCCTGGAGAGCAACGGCGTAGATGTTCGAGGGCAGGGTGCGGACTCCGACTCCGGCACGCCTGCCGATCATGCCCTCCGTGTCGCTGCCGCGCAGCAGAGCGGCGATCACCTTCCGCTCGTTGCGGTCGACCCGCGCGGTGAGGCGGTCACCACGTAGCCCACGCTTTTGCGCCTCCTGGTAGCACCAGGGCACGATCAATAGATAACGTGCCCGGTTCTGCAGGACCGACGTGCCGGGAAACAGCAGGTCGCTGAACGCGTCGCGGACTTGACCGATGCCCAGCTCGTCTCGGCTCTCCGTGTCGCTGAAGAGCTTGAGCAACTCGCGCATGCGTTGCTGATCCTCGCGAGACGTGTCCAGCCAACTCAGCCCCGAGGTCATGAGCGCCTCCCGCCGGTTCCGGTGCTGCCGACAAGGTCGCTGAGCGGCCCCGTGGGCAGGGCGATCCAGCCCTCGACCCCTGCGACCTGCCGCTGCTCGTCGTCGGGCCGGGTCGCCCTGCCTGTCGCGGCGGCACGCGCGTTGAGGGCCGCGACGACCGCGTCGAAGGCGTCGTGGCTGCGGCGACACAGCGCCTCGGAAGCACCCAGCTCGAGCCAGGGTGCGGCCGCGCAGAGCGCGGTCACGAGGTCGGCATGCTGCGTCTTCTGGCCCCGTCCCTTGTAACCGCGGTACGTCAGACCCCAGCGGCACAGGGCCGCAGCCGGGTAGACCTCGACGAGTTTGCCGTCGCCGCAACGGTCGACGTCATGGCCGGCGGCGGCCAGCATCGCCAACAGCCCGGCGCACCGGAAAGCGGCATGAGCGATGCGGTCCGCGGCCACACTGAGCGGAATGATGCCGGTCGTCTCGCGTACCACCTCGTCGGTCAACCGGTAGGCCAGACGACGCCGCCACCGCGCAGCATCGCCGTCATCGACGGAGACGTGGCCGGACCGGTGGGCCGTGACGAGTGCGACGAAGGGTTCCGGCCAGCCGAGTGGGCAGTCCAGCCCGACCTTGTCCGCGTCCTGGCTGGCCTCGACAATCTGGGCGTCGCCGACGTCGAGGGCCACGTCTCGCACCACTGCGCGGTCCGACAGCCATTCGATGGTCGCCATCGCCGTACGTTTGTCCGCCGCTGCGAGGTCGACGCCGAGGGTCAGCACCGCAATACTCTAGGTGCCGTTCATGTGCCGAGAAATGGATCGACCGACTGTCGTTGTAGGACGTTCAGGTACGCGTGACCCCCGATCGGTGAGCGAGAGTGGGTCCAGTCCCTGTGAGTGATTCCGCGCCAGCATGGCCAGGGCCTACCGTGATCCATGGTCAGCTGTTTGTCATGATCCATGCGGTGTCTCCGTGGGTGCTCGCGCGCGATGGGACGGGGCCAGCGCGCGATGGACTGGGTCGGACGCCGTCCCGTGAAGCTGGGGCCTGACCGTGAACAGATGGACTCACGCCACCCCGTTGGACCAGACGACTCGATCAAGATCAACCTCTTAATCCGCGGGTTCGGGGTTCGAGTCCCTGGCGGCGCACCAACACAAGGCCCTGACCAGCAAGAAGCTGGTCAGGGCCTTCATGGTTATCTATGTGGTCTTGAACCGTCCCCCGAAAACCCCCCAGTAACGCCCCCGGGCGACCAAATTCGACAAGGCTGGGTAGCGGCACTGGCCGCCACCCAGCCCCTCCGTGCCTATGCGGTCCGGCTCTGGCCGGGGTAGCGGTGCTCGGGATCGCCTGGCTCCGGCCGTCCGCCGAGTTGTTCGAGGATGTTCGAACTGTCCGGGGCGATGGCGGGCTTGACGATGTAGTGCTTCTTGGTGGTCTCCTTTGTTTTGTGTCCGAGTTGGGCTGCGGCGCTGTCGGTGTTGGCCTCCTTGTCGATGAGGGTGGCGACGGTCTTGCGGAAGGTGTGGGGGGTGACCCATTCGAGGCTGGTGTCGGCGCGGGCTGCCCGCCACTGGCGGCGCACGTTCGGCGGGGACAGCCAGGTGCCGCGCCGGGAGGGGAAGATCGCGTCGTTGGGGTTGTCGGCGGCGTTGAGCTTGCGGGTCATCAGCATCGCGACCGCGAACTTGGGCAGAACGACTGACCGGTAACCGGCGTCGGTCTTCGTCCACTCCTGTCGAAAGAAGCCCTTGCCCTTGATGTAGATGATGGTGCCGCTGATCGTGAGGACGGGATGTTCGACGGCGAGGTCGAGGTCTTCCCAGCGCAGTGCCAGAATCTCGCCGATGCGGGCGCCTGTGGCGAGCAGGAGATCGACGATGTCGGCCAGGTCGCTGGTGGGTCGAGGTCCCGACTTGCCGGGAGTGGGCTGCTGCCACTGCCGGATCGCCGAGCGAACGTCGTCCAGTTGCTCCATCTCTAGGGCGACTACCTTCTTGCGCGGCTTTCGTAGTTGGCCGGTGTCGCGGATGGGGTTGGTCGTGAGCGCACCCCGGCGTACGGCTAGGGCGAACATCTGGCCGAGGACGACCTTCGCGCTCTTAGCGGCTGACGGACGGTCCTCGGCGACCTTCCGCAGGAACTTGTCGAGGCGACCCGCGTTGGCCTCTCGGATGCGTAGGTTGCCGAGGGCGGGCACGATCGAGACGCGCACGCTGATCTCGTACCTACTGATGCTCTGTGGCGAGATGCGTTCCTCCGCAGCGATCTCCTCCAGCCACAGCGCGGCGAGCGTGCTGATGTGGGTCTCCCTGGTGATCTCGTCGTCGTTGGGGGCAACGCGGTCACGCAGCTTGATCTTCAGCGCTCGGATGGCGGCCGGGCCGGTGGTATCGGTGGCCTCGACGTCGCGGGTCTTACCGTCGTGGTCCCGGTATCGGGCTCGGGCGCAGTACCGGTTGGGGCCGAGCTTCTCGGTGCGGATGGCACCCCAGGTGCCGATCGGGAGAGGGGGGCGTGCCATGGCTCATCGCTCCGGGTCGGTGTGGGCGTCGAGCCAGCGTTCGACTTCGCTGCGTCGGTAGCGCAGGGTGTTGCCGACGCGGATGGCGCGTGGTCCCTTGCCTCGGCTATGCCAGGCGTAGAGGGTGTTCTTCGGCTTACCCAGCCAGGCTGCAACGTCATCAATGGTCAAGAGAGGGTCGGGCCGCCACTCGGCGGCGGTCGGCGCGGTCATCGGCGGCCTGCCGCGTCGGATGGGCCGGGCTGCCGGGTCGCCCTGTCGTTGTCGGCAGACCGCCGGTGGTCGGTGGCATCTGGTCGTACGGACCTTGGTAGGGGACGCGGGTAGGAACGGCACGGGTCGGATGTCCTTTCAGCGTCCCGGCCCGGGTGGGCCGGGGGTGCGGTGGTGCCATCCGCGTCGGCGGGGGGCACCGGTTGTGGACGTCGATCCACGCGTGGCGGGGTGAAGGCATCAAGCCTGTGATCACGGCGCGTGTCGTCGGTGACTGGCCGAGGCGATGTTGAGTGGTGCCCGAGGGCGTGCGGCTGACCGAGTACGGATTCGCGTCGCGAGTACGTCGGTTCGGCCGAACTCTCGGAGATCAGGGGGGCTTTGAGGATCAAGACGTCTTCGTGTTGGACGAGCCATTGCGGGTCGCCGGTGGCGATGGCGTCGCGGATGTTCTTCTGCTGGAAGAACGAGGCGCGGGGGACGATCATGCCGTCGCGGACGCCGCAGATGAGGGCGATGCACTCTTCGACGAGTTCGAGGCCGGCGTTGATGCCGGCGGCGGCGACCATGCCGGGGATGTCGATGAGTTCGCCGTGGCGGCGGTAGGGCCGGGCAGTGACGACGACGTGTCCGCCGGGCCGCAGGAGTTGACGGCAGCCGGCGAGGATCGCGGTGAACCCGTCAGCCAGCTCGTGGTGACTACGGTAGGCGAGGTTGTCCCCGTCGCCGTACCTGTGGTTGATCTTGCGGACCTTGCCGCGTCTCGGGCCGGGGGTGCGGACGTGGCCGTGGGTGGACGACCCGTACGGCGGCGAGGTGATCACCAAGGAGACCCGCCCGTGCAGGCTGGCCGGCAGCAGGGACGGCAGCGCGGTCGAGTCACCGTGGTAGATCTCGCCCCGGCCCGATGCCCCGGCCTGGAGGGTGTGGCGGATGTTGTCCGCCGCTTGGGCGACCCATTCGGCTTCGTACTCGACGCCGACGCCATGGCGACCGAGGCGCATGGCCTCGATGACGGTGGTGCCGATGCCGGCCATGGGGTCGAGGACCACCTCGCCGGGGTTGGTGTAGGTGCGGATGGCGTACCGGGGAATGGTCGGCAGCATCTTGCCGGGGTGCGTCAACGACTGCGGGGTGTATCGGCCGCGCCGCAAGTCGCGAGACGGGTGTTGACCGGTGAGCCAGACCGAGCCGAGGTAGCCCTCGGCAAGCAGGGATGCCAGGTCGGACGCATCGGGGTATGGCGGTTCGGACCCGGGGTGGCCGGCGGTGTGGAGCGGCGGACGGGACTCAGTCACGGGCGTTCTCCTCACCGGTGGCGGTGGTGGCGAACACGACCAGATCCCGGAAAGTCGGCAGGTGACGGCCGGCGAGCAGACGCCGGCCGTCGTCGGCCTCGTCGGGGTATTCCGGGGCGGTGCGTGGCTCGTGTTCGGGCAGCGGGACGAGGACGGCGGGTATGTGCTGGTGGTAGAAGAGCCCGGCCGCGCGGGCGGCGGCGATGACCGTGGTGCGGCGGCTGACCTCGCCCGGCTGAGGCTGCGAGGCGGTAAGTCCGACCAGCAGGAACCCGCCGGGGCGGAGCAGAGGCCGCCACGTGCTCATTGCGGTGGCGATGCCGTCTCCGGCGAGGCCCTGTGCGCCCTGCGGCAGGGCCGCCAGGACCAGGTCGACACCTGGGCCGGGACGTCGCATGGCGCGGCGTTCGGGGGCCGACGTGAGGAGCCGCACGTGCACGCCGTGGCGACCGGTGAACAGCCGGGCCGGTACCCGGTCCAGGTAGGCGGTCGCCGCGATGGCGGCGGGGTGCCCTCCAATGTCGAGTACCACGTCGCCGACGTGGGTGTAGCGGCGGATGAGGTAGGCGAGGTGGTTCGGGGATAGTCCGTGCCAGTCCGGCACTGCCGGACGAGGCGTGCGCGGGACGCGGGTGCGGGGAAGGAGCAGCCCGACCGGTGCCGGCTGCGGCCGGGCACCGGGGGCAGTGGAACTGGGCTTCGGCATGGGCGTGTGGGCCACGTCCGCCGACGAGCGCTGACACTAGGGGATTACAAATCCGAGCCCCGAATTGGAAGCCCTGCCGCGCGCTGACCTCGCCACCCTGCCCGAGCCCGAGGGGTTGAACAAGATCCTCGTCTGCCTGAACACCGACGGGCTGACCCGCCTCCGGGCTTGAACAAGATCGCCCCGGGGCGCGTTTCGTGGCCTCTCCCGGCCCTCCGGCTTTATTCGTAAAGGTGGATATGTTGCGGGCGTGTTCAAGTCTGCTGTCTCGAAGCGGCTGCGGCCGGCGCGGAGTGCTTGAACAGCCTGACCACGGGTTGAACAGCCTGACTCGGGGTCTCGGCCGGCTGCCGCCGAGGCGCATCGACGGGCATCGGCGACGGCCGGGTTGAACACGTGTCGAGCCCGCTTGAACAAGATCAGCAGTGTTCATGATCTGTTCAAAGGCCCTGGTGGCGTGGTGGCACAGCGCCGACCGGCACTCCCGCCGGACGGCACACGGTCATCACGAGGGAGCACCACCATGGACCGTCGTACCCCCCTCTCCGGTTCGGCTGTCGGACCGCGTGGCGAGACGTTGCTCAACGACATCGAGTACCGGTTCCGGCTGATGGGGCAGGGACCGAGCCCGCTGTCGGTGGACGGCCGCAGCCTGGGTCACGGCCTGCCCCGCCGGGTCATCGCCCTGCCCGAGCTGTCGGCGATCCTCATGCACCCGTCCTGCGGTTACGCCGCCCGAGACGCCGCGTGGCGGCTGCTGGTGCGGCAGGCCCGGACTGGTGACCCGGCGTGGCGTGCCGGGGCGGTTGGAGTCGCGCTGCCGGGCTTGCGGTTCAAGGCGTACCTGCTGGCGAAGCTGTTCACCGGCGACGTGCAGGCCGCCATCGTCGAGCACTTCCTTCGGGCTCTCGGCACGGTCGATGTGGCCAAGCCGGGCTTGGTCGGGAACCTGCTGTCGGCCGCGTTCTCGAAGGCCCGCACGGAGTTGCGTGACCTGGAGCCGACCTCGTCCGGGGCACCGAACCACGCCCCCGGGGCGGTGCTGCCGCCGGCCCCGTACGGGCACCCGGATCTCGTGCTCGCCCGCGCGGTCAACGCCGGGGCCATCACCGTCCAGGAGGCGGAGCTGATCGGCGCGACGTACCTGGAAGAGGTCAGCCTCACCGAGTACGCCGAGCGGACCGGTCAGCCTCGCTGGAATCTCTACAAGCGGCGCACGGCCGCCGTCGCCCGGCTCAAGGCCGCGATCGAGTCCGGTGAGCTGTCCGACCCGTACATCGATGCGGTCAACGAGGCCACCTCGACCCTGGTGGTCGGCTCCCCGGCCGCCCGGAAGCAGGCCATCTGAACTGCGGGTTTCCAATCCGAGGCCCGGATTTGTAATCCCCTAGTGCGGGACTCTTCCGCGCAGGTGACCTTCTCCGACCGGACCCGTTGACGGCGCTGACACCCGTACGGTCCCGGCTCACCCGCCTTCCCAGTGAGGAGGACGGCCGCGCCGGTCGGTATCACAGGTCACCTCACCAAGCGCATCGTCCGGTCCCGCCTTCGCCAAGCCCACTCGCGCACCCACGCCCCGCTGCGGGCTGCTCAGGCGCGCGCACCGGAGGTGCCCAACCCCATGAACCACGTCCCCTTCCCGTGCCCCGAGGCGGCGGCCCGCCGCCGTCTCGGGGCCGGCAGGCGCGGACGGCCATTCGTCCGCCGCCTGCGTCGACACCGTCCTCGAACTGTCCGCCCTGCGCTGGTCCTCCTCAACACCGCCGCGGTGACCGCAGTCCTCGTCGCCGTGCCCCACGTGGCGTACGCGGCCGAGTCCGCCCCGGTGGTGCTGGCCGTCGAGTCGATCGAACAGGTCGCCAACAACATCCGTACCTGGCTGATCGGCATCCTCGTCGCCGTTGCCACCCTCTTCTTGACCGTCGGCGGGCTGCGCTACATGGCCGCCAATGGCGATCCCGGCGAGGTCGAGAAGGCCAAGCTCGCGCTGCGGTCCGCCGCGATCGGCTACGCCCTCGCGCTGCTCGCGCCGCTGTTCGTGACCATCGTCGGCGCGTGGGTGGCCTGATGACTACCCTCGCGATCCGACCCCGCCGCACGGTCCGACCCGTGGCGTTGCTGCTGCTCGGCCTGGTGATCCTCGCCGGACTTACCGTGACCCTCGCCTGGGCCGGGCCGGCGCACGCCGAGCCCAGCCCGGCCCCCGGCCCGCCTTCCACCGCACCCGGCACGCCGCCGATGCCCGGCGTGCCTGACCCCGGCGTCCGCCCCCCGGGCGTGGAGCCGTCCCCTCCGGCAACACCGGTGCCCACGCCCGGCCCGGCCCCGAGTCCCGGTCAGTCCTCTGTCAGCGATGATCCGGCCTGGTACGACATCGGAGGCCAGATCCGCAAGGCGGTCGTGGACCTGGTCGTGTGGGCCGTCGAGCAGGCCCTCCAGCCCGTGATGGAAGCCCTCGGCGCGTCGTGGCTGTCGACCCCCGACCTCACCAGCAACGAGCACGTGAAGGCGATCTGGACGACCAGCCTGGTCGTCGCCAACGGCGTCATCGTGCTGTTCATCGTCGCCGGAGGCTTTCTGGTCAGCGCCCGCGAGACCCTGCAAACCCAGTATGGCCTCAAGCAGGTGCTACCCCGCATCGCCGTCGGCGTGGTGCTGGCCAATTGCAGCCTGATCATCGGTCAGAAGGCCATCGAACTGACCAACGCGCTGACCGTGGCCATCGCCGGGAACACGATCGACGGGCCGACCGCCGCGACCGCGATCGGGCAGGTCGTGGACGACGCCCTGCAAGGCGGCGGGTTCCTGATGGCGTTGCTGGCCATCGCCGTGATCGTGATGTGCCTCGTCCTGGAGTTCACGTTCGTGGTGCGTCTGGCGGCGCTGGTCATCCTGGTCGGTGTCGGCCCGGCGGCGTTGCTCTGCCACGCCAGCCCGCTCACCGAGGGCCTGGCCCACCTGTGGTGGCGCTGCGTGCTGGCCTGCCTTGGCCTGCAACTCGGTCAGGCCATCGTCGTTATGGCCGCCGTCAAGGTGTTCCTCACTCCCGCCGGACCGACCGTGATGGGCGTGCCCGCGACCGGGCAAGGGCTCCTCGGCATCGTGGTGTGCCTGACGATGCTGTGGCTGCTGATCAAGCTGCCGGGTTGGATGCGACAGTTCGTCCTCGGCCCACTCGGCCAGAACGGGCGAGGACTGCTCGGGCAACTCGTCCACGCCTTCATCATGATCAAAACCTTGGGTGCGGCGGCCGGCATCCTCGGCGCGAGCCCGTCCCGGACCGGCGGACGGACGGCCCCTCGTCCATCCGGCCCCCGTCCGTCCTGGGGCGGCCCCCGTCCACCGCGCCCGCCCCGTCCGGGGCCGATGCCCGTCCCACCGCCCCCACCGGGACCAGTGGTCTTCAGCCACGCCCCCGTCACCCATACGCCGTTGCCCGCGCCGTCCGGGACGAACGCGGCCCCCACGTTCAGCCATCCGACGGCCCCGTCCACACCATCCGCACCGCCGTCCGGCGGCGTCCCGGCCGCGACGTTCTCCCACCCGTCCCCACCTCAGCCGAGTCCGCCTGCCCCAGCCGCGCCACCGGCACGGGTCGCCTTCAGCGACGCCACCACCACGGCACCGAAACTCCCGCGCGGCGGCCCGGCACCAGCGGTGACGTTCTCGGCCGCACCAGCGCCGCAGACCGCCCCGCGCCGGCCACCTGCCCCGGTCACACCGGTATTCTCCGCAGCTCCGGCCGCACCGGCAGCCGGGAGGCCGCGACGGGCCTCAACCCCGGCAACGCGGCCCACAGCGGCAAGGCGTGCCACCCCCAGCGGGCAAGCGGCCACGAACGCGGGCACCCCGGCGGTTGTGAACACCGCCGCCGCCCGGCGGGCACCGACCACCAGCACGGCCCGGCCCCGTCCACCGGCCCCGTCCGTACCGCCGTCCCCGGACGGCCGCCGGTCGGTGGTTCCGTCCCCGCCGCCGCGCCCGTCCCGGTCCCCGGCGGCCAGGCCGTCCCCGGCAACCGGTGCGCCCTCGATGGGTCCGACCACCGTCCGTACCGGCCCGTCGCCGGCTCGGTCGTCCGCTCCGGTACGGCGCCCGTCACCGAAACCGAGGAGTGATCAGCGATGAACCGCCGCAGCGACGAGGCTCCGATGCGGGCTCGAGTGCCCGCAGACATCGAGCGGCCGGACAGGATCGCGTTCGGCATGTCGGGACGGCAGTTGGTGATCCTGACCGTCACGGGACTGCTGCTCTACGCGGCGTGGACGGCGGTGGCGACGCTCGTGCATCCGCTGGTGTTCCTCGTGGCGGCGACGCCGATCGCCGCCGGGGCGTTCCTGCTCGCGGTCGGCCGCCGGGACGGCATCCCGCTCGACGCCTGGGTCCTCGCAGCGCTGCGGCACCGCCGCAGCCCTCGCCGGCTCGTGCCGGCCGAGGGACCGGTCACCCCGGCCCCGGCGTGGGTTGCCACCACCGCCGGGCCGGGTGACCGGCTACCGCTGCCCGCACCGCTGCGGCTGCCCGCGCGAGGTATCACCGGCGACGGGCTGATCGATCTCGGGCCGGACGGCACCACAGGCCTGGTCGCCGCCTCGACGGTCGCCTTCGGGCTGCGAACACCCGGAGAGCAGAACGGCTTGGTGGCCGGGTTCGCGCGGTGGCTGCACAGCCTCGACGGGCCGGCGCAGATCGTGGTGCGGGCACAGCGGGTGGACCTGACCTACCTGGCCGATCGGTTTCTCGCCGCCGCGCCAGGGCTGCCGCACCCGGCGTTGGAGGACGCCGCCCGCGCGCACGTCCAGTTTCTCGATGACCTGGCCGGGCAGCGCGAGCTGCTGCACCGGCAGGTCACCGTCGCCGTTCGGAGTCGGCGCGGCGCGCACCACGCCGCGCACCACGCGGCCGAGGTGGTTCGCGCCCTCGGCGGCTGCGAGGTTCCCGCCCGGGTCCTCGATGGGTCGGACGCCGGGGTGCGGTTGGCGGCCAGCCTCGACCCCACCGCTCCGACCGTCACGCCCTACGCCACATCTGTCGGAGGTGACGAGCTGTGAGCCCGTTCTCCACGCTGCTGCCGAAGCGGCGGCGTTCCCTGCCAGAGTCGACCACGGTCCTGCCCGGGGTGCCGGATGCCGTCGAGGTCGACGGCCGGCACGTCCGGGTAGGGGACGGCTACAGCGCGACCCTGGCGGTGGTCGGCTACCCGGCCGAGGTCGGCCCCGGGTGGGCCGAGCCGATCCTGTCCTACCCGGGCCTGGTCGACGCCGCCTTCCACATCGAGCCGGTCCCGCCGGCGGTGGCCTCCGAGCGGCTGCGCAAGCAGCGCGGCCGGTTCGAGTCCTCGCGCCGGCAGGACGCGGCGAAGGGCCGCCTGGACGATCCGGAACTCGACGCCGCCGCGGTTGACGCCGCCGAGTTGGCCGGCCGTCTCGCGCGCGGTGAGGCGAGGTTGTTCCGGCTCGGCCTGTACCTGACCGTGCACGGCACCAGCGCCGCCGACCTCGCCGACCGGGTGGCCGAGGTGCGGTCCCTGGCCGCCTCCCTGCTGCTCGACACCGCGCCGGTGACCTGGCGGCAATTGCAGGGCTGGATCAGTGGCCTACCGCTGGCGTTCGACGCGCTCGGGATGAAGCGGGTCTTCGACACCGACGCCCTCGCCGCAGCCTTTCCGTTCACCAGCCCCGACCTGCCCGACACCGCCGGAGACAGCGGCATGGGCGTGCTGTTCGGGTTCAACCTGCACTCGGCCGGGGTCGTCGTCTGGGACCGGTGGGCGCAGTCCAACTACAACGCCGTCATCCTGGCCCGCTCCGGGGAAGGCAAGTCGTACCTGGCCAAGCTCGACCTGTTGCGCAACCTGTGCCTCGGGGTGGAGGCGTTCGTCATCGACCCCGAAGACGAATACCTCCGGCTGGCCGACGCGGTCGGCGGTACCGTCATCCGCCTCGGCGCGGCCGGCGTGAAGATCAACCCTCTCGACCTGCCGGCCGATGACGACGACGCCCTCAACGACCGGGCACGGTTCCTGCACACGCTCGTGACCGTGATGGGCAGCGGTGACACCGCCGTCAGCGCACCCCTGCCCGGCGACGAGGCCCGCTCGCTGGACGTCGCCGTGCTGGCCGCGTACCGGGGCAAGGGCATCACCACCGACCCGCGCACCTGGAGGCGACCGCCGCCGCTCCTCGCTGATGTGATGGCCGCGCTGGAGGACACCGACGACGCCGGCCGCCGCGTCGCCGCCCGCCTGCACCCCTACGTCGCCGGCAGCATGAAGGGCCTGTTCGACGGCCCCACCACCACCGCCGCCCGAGGGCACCTCGTGGTCTTCGCCATCAAGGACCTCCCCGAGCAACTTCACCCGGTCGGCACGCTGCTCACCCTGGACACGATCTGGCGCACCGTACGCGGCGCGACCGCCTCCGGCGCTCGACCGGACGTGCTGCGGATGGTGCTGGTAGACGAGGCATGGAAACTGCTCTCCGGCGGTCGCGGCGGCGTGTTCCTGGAGACCCTGGCCAAGTCCGCCCGCAAGTACGGCGTGGGCCTGACCGTCGTGACTCAGGACGCCGCTGACGTGCTCGCCACCAAGACCGGCCGCGCCGTGGTCAGCAACGCGGCCACGCAGGTGCTGCTGCGGCAGGCACCCCAGGCGATCGACGCCGTCGCCGAGGCGTTCGGGCTCACCGACGGCGAACGGGCGTTCCTGCTGTCCTGTCAGCGCGGAGACGCTCTGCTCACGGCCGGGTCGGCGCGGGTGGCCTTCCACAGCCATGCCTCGGCCACCGAGCACGAGCTGATCGTTACCGGCCCGGTCACCGGCCTGCCGGTCCGCCGCCGCTGAGCCTCTTTCCTCCTGCCGATCGGAGTCTCCGATGGTCCCCGTCCCTGTCCTGTCCCTATCCCCGCCGTCGCCGCCTCCGGAGCCTGCCGGGTGTGTGCCTGGTCAGGGTGGCGTGCCCGGCTCCTTCGTGGGTGAGCTGCTGTGCGGCTCGTGGGGCGACGACGCCACCGGCGCTGTGTGGCATCTCGTTCGCGACCGGTGGCCGATGCTCCTCGCCGCCCTGGTCGCGCTCATCACCATCCGAGTCCTGTGGACGGTGTGGCGGCGGCGCGTCTGGCAGCGGCACGCCGCCGGAGCACGGTGGCTGCAGATCACCCCACCGGCGACCGCCACTTCCGCCGCGACGATCGGACTTTGGCGGCTGCTCGCCACCGTGTTGCCCGCGCCGCGCCGCTGGGCGCTGCGCCCGGCCCGGCTCGTCTGGGAGGTCGTCGCCGACCCGGACGGGATGCGGTGTGGGCTGTGGCTGCCACCGGGCGTCAACCCGACCGCCGTCGTGCGGCTGCTGCAACGCGGCTGGCCCGGCGTCCGCGCCGAACAGACCAGCCCACCGGCCGTCCCGACGACCGGGGCCGTGGCCGTCCTCGCGGTCTGGCCCACCCAGCCAGAGTGGCTGCCCTTGGTCGAGGACGCCGCACCGGTCCCGCGCCGAGGCGTGGACGCGGGCGCCCCCGAGGAGGACCGGCTACGGGCCGTCTACGGCGGGCTCGCCTCGGCCGGACGCACCGGCGGCGCGCTCCTGCAAGTCCACCTCGGCCGCGCACCAGCTCACCGCTTGCGGCTGCTCCGCCGCGCGATGACCAACCCCCAACGCGCCCGCCGAGCCCGAGGAACCGCCCGCGCTGCCGGGCTGCTCGCCGACGGGCTGCGAGCGCTGATCCTCGGCGTGTTGGATATCTTCACTCCCGGCGGCTCGCCGAGTACGAGGCGGCGCACCGGCGCGACCGACCCGTACACCGCCGAACTGGCCCGGCAGGCACGGGCGAAGTACGCCGACGCACCACACCTCCTCGTCGCCGTACACGCGGTGGCCGCTGGCCCGGCCAAGGCCGCCGCTGTCGCGGCGGCGGCCGATGTCAGCTCGGGGTTCGGGCTGCTGTCAGCGCACTTCACCCGCCGTCGGCTACGTTCCGGCGCGGGCGCGGCGGCCGACCGATGGGTGCCCGAGGCCCGCATGAGCCTCGTCTCCGTCGCAGAAGCCGCCGCCTTCGCCGGGCTGCCCGCCGAACCGGCCGCCTACGGCCTGCCCGGCGCGGCGTCGCGGCGTCGGGCCGCCACCCGCGAGGTCTTCCGCGCTACCCCGGCCCCGCGCCGCCGGCCGCTCGCCGATCCACCAGCCGAGTCGGAACAGCGCGACGATCCGCCGACCGTTTGGAGCACACCTTGAACAAGATCAAGAGCAAGGCGGCCGCGTCGAACACCCGCGCCGAGGGTCGCAGGCTCAACCTGGTACCGCTCGATCAGCGGCATGGCCTGGGCGGCAAGGTCATCGGCATCGCCAACGCCGGGGCACCGATGCGGGTCGGGATCTCGCTGGCCGATTGTCGGTACCACGTCCACGCGCTCGGGCCGACCGGCACGGGCAAAACGACGCTGCTGATGCGGATGATCCTGGACGATGTCGAGGCCGGGCGTGGTGTGGCGGCGTTCGACCCGGCCAAGGGTGACCTCATTCGTGATCTGTTGGCCCGGCTGCCGAAGTCGTGCGGTGACCGGCTGGTCCTCATCGACCCGGACGAGCGGGCCGCGCCACCGGCGATCAACCTGCTCGACCCGAGCGTGCACGGCGGCAGCGCGCACGACGTGGCCGCGAACCTCACGGCGGTGATGGCGAAAGTGTGGTCGCGGTGGTGGGGGCACCGGACCGCCGACATCTGCTACCACGGTCTACTCACCCTCGCCCACCTCGAAGGCGCCACCCTCGCCCAGCTACCGCGGCTGCTGTCCGACTCGACGTGGCGGACCAGCCGGGTCAACGCCGTCACCAACAGGTTGAACGCGTGGGAAGGCAACACCCTCGGGGAGTTCTGGGAGGGGTTCAACGAGCTGCCGGCCGCGTCGCGCTCCGGGCTCGTGGCCCCGCTGTTGTCCCGGCTGCGTCTCGTGCTGGCGCACCCCATGGCGAACAGCCTGTTCGGGGTGCCGGCGACCACGTTCTCCTTCGCTGACATCCTCGACGGCGGCATCATGCTCGCGCGCCTGCCCAAGGGCGTCATCGGCGAAGACGGCACCCGCCTGGTCGGCTCGCTGCTCCTGGCGGGCTTGTGGCAGGCCACCACCGCCCGCGCCCGCATCCCCGAGGACGACCGTCCCGACGCGATGATCGTCCTGGACGAGTGCCACAACTTCTTGCACCTGCCCATCGGGATCGATGACGCGCTTGCCGAGGCCCGTGGTCTGCACACCTCGTTCGTCCTCGCCCACCAGTACCTCGGCCAACTGTCCGGGGACATGGTGGAGGCGATCGACGCCAACGCCCGCAACAAGGTGTACTTCGCCCTCGCGCCCCGCGATGCCATCGACCAGGCCCGGCACCTACGGCCGTACCTCGATGACGGGGACCTGATCCGCCTCGGCGGCTACGAAGTCGTCCTGCGGCCGGTCGCCCGTGGCCGAGTGGTGCCACCGGTCACCGCCGACACCGAGCCCCCGTCACCTCCTCTGCCGAGCCGAGCCGGCGAGCTGCGCCGCGCCGCCCGCGACCACACCGGCCTCACCGCCGAGGAACGTCGCCGGCTGCTCGGCGAGACCGCGACCGCTGCCGCACCGGCCGAGCGGTCGACACCCGTCGAGGGAGCGGCGGTGGAACTGGTAGGCCGCAACACCTTCGCTTCTCACCCCGAGTGGTCTAACGAGACCTCTAACGAGCGATCCAACGAGCAACCCAACGACCACGAACAGCCGGGTGAACACACCCCCTTGAACACGCCATACGCGCACGCGGACGGGGGTGAGGAGGACCGGTGGACCGGAACCGACTGATAAGAGATATCCCTCCTACCCGCACATCTGCCACCGGCAGCTCCCGCCTCACGGCGTCCGTCGTGGCCGCCGAACTCGGCCGACTCACCCCCCGAGACCGGCACCTCCTGGACCTGCTCGACCAGCACCGGACCTTCACCACCGACCAGCTCGTCGACCTCGCCTTCGGTTCCGTCGGCCGTGCCCGCAACCGCCTCAACACCCTTCACGATCGAGACATCCTCGACCGGTTCCGCCACTACCAGCGGCCCGGCTCGCAAGCGTGGAGGTGGACCCTCGGCCCGGTCGGCGCGGCCCTCATCGCGGCCGGACGAGGCGAGACGCTGCCCCGTCCCGCCGTCGTACGCGACGCCACCGCCCGACTCGCCATGTCCCCGACACTGGCGCACCTGCTCACGGTGAACGGGTTCTTCGTCGCGCTCACGGCTCACGCCCGCACGCACCCCGGGGCGCGGTTGGTGCGGTGGTGGAACGAGGCACGCTGCCGCGAGGCGTGCGGCAACCTGGTCCGCCCGGACGGACACGGCGTGTGGTCCGACAACGGCCCGGCGGTGCCGTTCTGGATCGAGGCCGACCTCGGCACCGAAACCCTTTCCCGGGTCGTGGGCAAGCTGACCGACTACGCCGCCCTACCGCCCCGCCGCGCGTATCCGGTGCTGTTCTGGCTACCCACCACCGCCCGTGAGACCAACCTCCATGCCCACCTCCGGCGGGCCGGGGTGCCGGACGGGGTGACCGTGGCAACCGCCGCCGCCGACCACGCCGCCGCGTCCGGCGGCCCGGCGGGGCCGGTGTGGCGGATGGTGGGGCATCCCAACCGGGTGAAGCTGGCCGGGCTGCCCGCACCGGGCGGGGACGGTGGGTCGTGGGACGGCTAGCCGTGTGGGTCGCGGTCGGGGTCGCCGGGTTGCTGCTGTTGCTCACGGCGGCTACTGCCGGGGTCGTCTCCTCGGTGTTCGGCGGGGGCGGGGGCGGCGGTAGTTGCGTCGGGGCGGTAACCGTGCCGGGTGCCACCCCGGCGGGGTTGACGGCGGAACAGGCCCGTAACGCCGGGGTGATCGTGGCCGTGGGTGAGCGGATGCGGGTACCGGTGCGCGGGTGGGTGATCGCCGTTGCCACCTCGTTGCAAGAGTCGTCGTTGATCAATCACGGTGACCTCGGCCCGAACAACGATCATGACTCGTTGGGGCTGTTCCAACAGCGACCGTCGCAAGGATGGGGCACCCCGGAACAGATCATGAACCCCGAGTACGCCGCTGCGACGTTCTTCGAGGCGTTGCTACGGGTGCCCGGATGGGAACGGCTACCGCTCACCGAGGCCGCACAGAAGGTGCAACGGTCGGCGTACCCGGACGCGTACGCCAAACACGAGACGCGGGCAACCGAGATCGTTGCGGCGTACACCGGCGGAACGCTGCCCGTCTGCGACGGTGCGCCGGTCAGTGCCGCCGGGTGGACGCGCCCGGTGGTGGGCACGGCGGGTTCCGGGTTCCGCACCGGTGAGCGGCCCGGCCATGACGGCGTTGACATCATGGCCGGGAAGGGCACCGTCATCCGGGCCGCGTCCGGCGGCGTCGTAGTACGCGTGCGGTGCAACGTCGGGGGCGACTCATGGGAACCCACCGGGGACCCGATGCCGTGCGACCGTGACGGCTACCCCGGGCTCGGCGGGTGCGGCTGGTATATGGAGATCCAGCACGCGGGGAACATCGTTTCGCGGTACTGCCACATGGTGCGACAGCCCATGGTGCGGATAGGGCAGACGGTGATAGCGGGGCAGCCTATCGGCCACGTCGGGAGTTCCGGAAACTCTTCCGGTCCGCATTTGCACTACGAAATCCACGAAGGCTATCCCGCCGCCGAGGACAATGCCGTTGACCCGGTTCCTTTCATGCGCGGAAAAGGCGTGGCACTGTAAACTCATGAAGTGATTTTTCGCACATTCAAAGAAGGCCCCCGTGGGTTGCCGTGAGTGCCGCGCGTCCGGTCCGCCGGGCGCGCGGCGTAGTCGCTCCGACCCGGAAACCGCGACCCCGTAAGACGGTGTGAGCAGCCCCCGCGCCGCCCGCCCTATGCGGCACTAGGGAGCCGCGCCGAACGTGCCACAGCGTTGGACACGGGGCCGTCAAATGGTGTTTCGGGTGGCAGTGGCGGTTCCTGCATCGAGAACGGAAGCGGCCCGGGGTGGTCCCCGTAAAGAGTCTTGCGCAACGGGGTTGACAATCGTCGCGTGCAGAGGGTCCATGGACGTGGGCAACAAAAACCGCCCCGGCGAAACCGCAAACAATGCGCACCACACGCACGCGGCATCACTATTGCCGACCCCTATTGCACGGAGGTTTATTCGCCATGTCCACCAACGCCAACACCGCCCCGACCACCGCCGCCACCGTTGCCCGGACCCTCGCCAACCACCCCGACGGCATCACCGTCCGTGACCTCGCGGCCGAGGCCGGGGTGGGTCAGTCCACCGCCGCCAAGGCCCTCGCCGCGATGGAGGCCGACGGTACCGCCACCCGCACCCCCGGCCCGACCAACGGCAACCGCAAGAGCGCCGACATCTGGCAGCCCGTCACCACCGACGCGACCGACGAGCCGACTCCGGCCGACAACGCCACCGAGGCGACCCAGGGCGACGACGCGACCCCGGACGCGACCGACGAGGCGACCTCCGCGACCGACGAGGCGACCCAGGGCGACGACGCCACCGACGCGACCCCGGATGCCACCGACGGGGCGGCCCCCGCCGACGACGCGAACGGGGGCGGCGGGGCGGACGAGTCCGCGCTACCGGAGGCCCCCGTGTCCGGTGCGCCGGTGTCGGGGGTGCCGGTCGCCCCGCGTCAGCCTGACCTCAAGGTGCTGATCATGGCCGGTGTGCTGGGTGGGCACCCCGACGGCATCACCGCCGACGAGGCGATCAACGAGAGCGGTCTGTCGGTCGCGATGGGCGACACGATCCTCGCCGCGATGGAGGTTGCCGGGGCCGCCCGTCGCCTGCCCGTTGACGACGACGGTAACGAGCTGTGGGTCATCGGGGACGGCGACCTCGCCACCGTGGACCCGGCCAACGCCCCGACGCACACCACGTGCCCGACGTGCGGTCACACCCGCAAGATCCGCCGCCCCTCGGCCCGCCGCGCCAACGGCACCGGCCGCACCACGGGTGAGATCAACAGCGACGGGTCGGTGAAGCTGGGCAAGAACGAGTTGCGCAACCGGGTCGAGGCGTTCATGCGTGACCTCGGCACCGGCCACGACGTGACCCCGGGCACCGGCGCCCGTGAGATCGGCGGGCGTAGCCCCGGCGCGGTCCGCAACGCCATGTCCAAGCTCGCCGGGGCCGGTGTGCTGATCCTGACCCGTGAGGCCCCGGAAACCTACGCCCTCGCGGACAACCCGCCCGCCCCGCCCGCCGAGGTCCGCGCGTTCATGGCCCCGCCGCAGACCGACGACACCGCCGCCGACGACGAGGCCGGCACCGACGAGGCCGCCGCCGCGCCGGTAGCGGCCTGACCTACCGCCCCGCCGGGGCCGGGCACCACGCCCGGCCCCGGCACCCGCACGCCCATCTACACGCGTCACGAAAGGAACAGACCGTGACCACCCCCCACGGCTACCCCGACCACGACCACGCCGCCCACGGCCCGACGTCCGCGCCGGGGTCGCTGCGCTGCCCCGAATGCGGGGAACCGGCCCGGACCATGCCGCCGCGTGACTGGCCCCTCGACGGGTTCGCCTCACGTCCGGCCACGTCCCACCACGACGGCACCCCGCTATGCCCGGTGCCCGGCCCGAACGGCTCACAACCGGCGGACCCGGTCGGCGCTCCGGCGCGCCTGACCATGCGGCAGGCCGTACGGCAATCGTGGCTCATCCACCCTGACTGGACTGTCGCCGATCACCTCGCGTGGCTCGATGGAGAGGGCTACGACACCGGCACCCTGACCGGCGACCCGGACGAGGTGGTCGGCCGATGGCTGACCGAACACCGCCGTTCCGCCCCAGTGCCCCGGCCCGCCGATGACCCCCGCGTCTACATGGTTGCCGGGGGGCGACATGGTGGCCGTGTTCGACTCGGCGCAAGAGGCCGACATCATGGCCCTGACGATGACCGCCGCGAACCTCGAACCGGTCACCCTGCCCTGACCGAGGCGCAATGGGAACAGGCGCACGCCGTATTGCGGTCACAGCAACCGCACATCACCGTGACCGACGCCCGGCCCCGCCGTGCGGCCGGTGCGTCGTGACCGGCCCATCGGACACCGGCCCGGCCACCGACCGGCCCGATATCCCCGCGTCGCTTGCCGCGCGCCCGTACGACGCGCGGCGCGGCCTGCCCATCCCGCCGGTCAACATCCACCCCGACTCGACCGGCGGCGGGTCACACGTGGACTTCACCACGATCAACGCCAGCGTCTCCACCCGCCTCGCGGTCGAACGAAGGTGCTCGCTGTGCGGTGAGCCGATGGGCTATTGGGTGGCGTTCCTCGGCGGCCCTCGCGCGGCCGAGTTGATGCGCTACGCGGACCCGCCGGGGCACCCCGAGTGCATGACCGCCGCCCTGTCGCTGTGCCCGCACATCGCGCTCGGTCGGCACCGCCGCGCCCGTGCCGACCGGCCCGGGGCGGGCATCATCCCGCCGGGGTCGCACGGCGACAAACCCGACCGGTACCTGTTGGGCGTCACCCGCGCCTACCGGACCCGGTTCATCCCCGAACACGGGTTCACCGTGTACCTACCGGCCCCGTTCAAAACCGTCCGTGCGTACCTGTATGGGCCGGACGGGCGGCTACGCCCGGCCCCCGACACCCGGTAGGCCACGCCGCGCGGCGGGCGTCAGATTCGCCGCAGAAACCTTCATCGACTCGAACCGATCGTCTTGATCCGCCGATAGAGGTAGGAAACATTGTTAGTGACGGCGGGGCCGGGTGGCAACCCCCGGCCCGCCGCCCGCCAAAACACAACCTGGAAAGGGTGCCGCCGTGGCACACGAACTGGAAACCCTCGCCAACGGCCAGACGGCCTTCGCCTCCGCACGGCTGACCGCCTGGCACCAACTCGGCACCGTCACCGACTCATGCATGACCGCTCAGGAGGTCATGAGCAAGGCGTGGCTCGGCGGCTGGGAGGTCCGCAAGATCGCCCTTCAGGGCATCGAGGTCACTGAGCGTGGGGTGACGAAGGTCGACTGCCCCGACAAGTACATGACCGTGCGCACCAACCCGGTCACCGGCGAGACCGAGTACCTCGGGGTGGTCGGCGAGGACTACTCGGTGGTGCAGAACGAGCAGGTCGCCGAGACCCTCAACCTTCTGGTCGACGCCTCCGGCGCGCACTTCGAGACCGCCGGCTCGATGCGCAAGGGCCGGTCGGTGTTCGTCACTATGAAGCTGCCGACGGCGATGCGCATTGCCGGGGTGGACGACATGGACCTGTACCTCGCGGCCACCACCTCTCACGATGGCACCGCCGCGCTTCGTCTGGACGCGACTCCGGTGCGGATCGTGTGCGCGAACACCCAGGCCCTCGCCTACCAGCGGTCGCGTAGCTCGTACACGTTTCGGCACACCTCGAACGTGACCAGCAAGATTTCCGAGGCGCGGCAGGCCCTCGGGCTGATGTGGGAGGCGTTCGACGCGTTCGAGGCCGAGGCCGAGAAGATGATCAACGAGTCGTTGACCATGGGCGAGTTCGAAAAGATCGTCGCGCAGGTGTGGCCCCTCGCGGACGACGCCTCCGACACGGCGCGCAACAACGCGAAGCAGCGCACGAACACGTTGCGGTACTTGATCCGTGACGCGGACACGCAGAAGGCGATCAAGGGCACCCGGTGGGCCGGCTACCAGGCCATCACCGAGTACGTCGACCACTTCGCCCCCGCCAAGACCGACCTCGTCCGGGCGAGCCGGGCGCTGACCGGTGCCGGTGCCGACCTCAAGGCCCGGGCGTTCGAGCTGCTGGCGGTCTGACATGCGCTGGCCATGGTTCCGCCGTAAGAAGAAGTCCCAGACCGGCCCCGCCATCGGGGCGCACAGCGCTACCGGCACGGCGAAAGTCCGCACAGAGCCGGTCGTCGCGCCACCGCCCGCCTCGGTGCCCACCGACACGGCCGTGATCGCGCTGGCCAACGAAGTGTGCGCTCAGTTCGCGCGGGCTGAGGTCGCCCGCGCGCTGGCCGAACATTCCACCAGCCACGCCGAACACGCCACTCTGACCGAACGCGCCGCCCGATTCGACGCACTCGTCGACGAGCGTTGGCGGGAGCTGGTCAAGGCGATCCGCGCGGGACTGCCCCGCGCGGTGCACGTCGAGCGGTTCATGCCGGTCCGGCCACTGACCAACGGTCACGTCGAGCTGCACGTGCACGACACCTCGGACCGCCGCCTCGTCGTGCTGCTCACCGGCGCGCAGGCCCTCGCCGTGGGCGCGCACCTGACCGCCAACGGGGCGGTCAGCCTCGACCGAATCGGGCAAAAGCTCGATCCCGGCCTGCCGTACGTGAAGGCCGCCCCGCCGTTCGCCCCGCCCGGAGCCGCCGCTTAACCGGCCACCCCGGACGGTTCCGCCGGTCAACCGCTCGCCCGGTCCTGACCGTTGCCGGTGTGCCGCGCGGCCAGGGTCCGACCCCTGGGCCGCACGGCACACCATCCGACATCCCCTCTGACTCACCACGGAGTACCGATGTACCGATCCATGGAGTACGGCGACACCGCCCGGGTGATCAAGCCGACCGACCCGGTCGAATACCGCCTCGGCACCGTCACCGACGTCCGCTATTCCACCCCGCACACCACCCACGCCCGCAGCTACACCCTCCGCTTCCCCAACGGCGACGAGCGCACCTACCCAGCCGCGAACGTCAGGCGAGCCACGCGGGCCGACGACCGCGCCGCCTTGGAGTCCGCGCTTACCGCCGCGTGCGTGGCGCTGCGCTTCGCCTGCCGCATTGCCCATGACTACGACGCCGACCTCAGCTCCGGAAGCGCGAGCCTGCTGCGGCGGCTGGTCGACCTCGCGAGCCTGCGCCTCGGGCTGACCCTCGACCCCGCCAACCCCGCATGGCCGCAGCGCACCCGCAACCAGAACGGAGGCGACCAGTAATGCCACCGCGCCCTCCGCACCCGGAGGAAGCCGGCTGCCGCCCCGAGCCGGCAGCGCCGGACGCGGGCATGGCGCCGGTCCCGGAGTCGCTCTACTGCCGCCGCTGCCGCCGCGCGCTCAACATCCGCTTCAACAACCTCGGCATGATCGTCGAGTACCTGCACGCGGCCGAACAGCGCGGCCAGCGCAGCGACCACCGGCCCGAGCCCGTACCCATCACCGAGATCCCCGACCCGATCATCGAGTGCGACTTCTGCTCCACACCCGACGCCGCCTGGATCTACCGGTGCGCCAACCAGATCACCGACGCCCGCCGAGTCACCGCACAGGTCATCGCCGCAGGCGACTACCAGTCTCAGCACCACGCGGCACGAGTACGCCGCACCGACACCGAACACGCCTTCACCCAGGCGTGGGGCGAAGGCTGGTCGGCGTGCGACGGATGCGCCGACTTCATCGAGGCCCGGGACCTGTATGGGCTGATCGGCCGGGTGGTCGAATCCCTGCCCGCGAAGCTCACCCGAGGCAAACACCTCATGCGTACCCGAGGACAGCTCCACGAGCGGTACTCCGACGTGTTCGACACCCTCGCCCCCAGCCGAGGCCGCATCGCGCCGGGGCACCCCCTCGGCATCTGGACCCACCCGACGGGGGAGGCACCATGACCGACACCACAGGGCGGAACGGATGGCCTGCCTTCACGCACGCGAAGGGCCGCCGCCGGACGGGGCCGGTGTGTGGCGCAGTCGACGTGCCGTTGAGCCGCGTGACCGAGGACCCGCACCTCGTCACCTGCCCGGACTGCGAGTCTCTGGCCGAGATCGATGCGCTTCCCGACGACGCGACCGCTGGCGACCCCCGCGTGATCGAGCTGTTGCGGGAGGCGAAGGGCGGCAACTTCCGCAAGATCGACGGGGTGGTGGTGGACGCGACCACCGCCGCGGCGATCCTGACCGTCTATGACGCGCTCAAACCCGCCACCCAGGCGAAACTCGCCGCGCTGCGCATCGACCGCATGGCGCAGGTCGCCTGGAAGGTGCTGCGCCCACCGAAGTAGCCGGGGTGAGTCGGTGGCCGGCGGGCACACCCGAGGGTGCGCGCAACCCCGACCGGCCACCTCGCCCACTCCGGGCCGCCTACGGACACAACGCCGCCTCTACCCGAGCCGGGGCGTGCCGCCGATCCTACGGCGAGCCGTACCCGTCGAAGGCACGGCACCGGCAGCGAGCCACCACCGGAGGGAGAATGGGGGCGTGGCACGACGCATGATCGACGGACGGCCCGCCCTCGACCGAGCCGGAGTCGCCGCCCACACCGGCGCGGCGTACTCCACGGTCAACCACTGGCACCGCCACCGCGCCCGGTTCGGCTTTCCTGAAGGCTTCCAGCACGACGGGCGGGAGTGGTTCTGGCTCGACGACATCGAGGCATTCCACGCCGCGCACCAGGCCGCGAAACGCGCCGAGCTGACGAGGGTCGACCGCCGCGGCGACTCCAACGACCTCATCGGCTCGGGCACGGCGGCGAGGGTCCTCGGCTACGGCTCGTACCGCAACCTGCCCGACACCCTGTACGACCACCCCGACCGAGTCGAGACACTGCCGGACGGGCGAGTGCGTCGCTTGTGGTTCCGGCGCACCGTGTGGGCCGTGGCCGACGTCCGTACGGGCCGGCAGTCCACCGGCCGCACCCCCGGCACCACCGGTGCCCGCAAACCGCACCCCTACGCCGACGACCCTCGACTCTCCGCCGCCACCGCGCTCCTGGCCGAGGCCGACCGCACCGGGCGTGACCGGCGCGGCCTCGGTGTCGCGCTGGCTCAGCAGCTCGGCATCACTGAGCGCACAGCACAGCGACTGCTTGCCGCCGCGCCTGCGGCAAGCAGCACCTCTTCCGAGTAAACGGCCTAATTGCGACAGGTGCCGCCGAGTTGGGTCAGCCCGGTCCCGGTGGCACCTGTCGTACGAGTGGTTCAGTCTTCGTCGTCGTTCGCGGCAGGCAGAGGCGTCGGAACCTCGATCAGGTAGCGCAGCGCGCCGTTGATGTCGGTGTCTCGGCTGTCGGCAGTGCGCTTCAGCACGTCGTACACATCGTCAGCGACCTCGATCGTACGGAGGCCGGGCGTTGCATCGGTCATCTGTGATCCCTTCTGGCAGCGTTCGGCGCGGTGCCCATTCGGGCAACCGTGCCTATCCACGCTGACCTCGACGACGCGATCAAGACCGCCGCCAGTGCCAGGCCAGGGTTGCGACTGACAGGCACGCGTCCGGGGCTGGCGTCGGCGTCGTCGCCATCTGAGTCAGGCCATGAGGTGCTGGGGCCTACACAGGCTGGCCTGGTTGCGCGGCAACCAGTCGACGAAACGGTGGGTGCGAGTTCTTCCGAACTCACACCCACCGCCTATCTCATCGTGGTCAGCCTAAACGCAGCTCGAAGACCCTACCGTTGATTGTCGGTTGACCGACCTTGCCGAAGTTCTCTCGCGCCCGAATAGGATGTCGCAATTCCTGCCGCAATCTGCAGAATTCCCAAGAAGACGGCAAATGCGTCTCCTTTTCGCGTGGCGAGAGTGTAGATTCCGCTACCAATCCATAGAAATGCGAGCCCAAAGAATAAGGCGCTGTTTGTTTTGCGGTATCGATGAGTCAACTATTCACCCCTTTTCAGCAGCGGCGTGTGTATGGGTATGCCCAAGCCCACGGGACCCACCAGCTTGCTCCATAGGCGCCACTCACCGTAACGCAGCGGTGGTCGGAGATCTTTCCTCCCAGCCAATCGTCAGCCTTGCCGATGGCCCAAATGAGAGCGCCGATGGCGATTCCCGGGAGGCCGCGCAGGATTGATCCGGCTACGATGCCCAAGATGCCTGCCACGCCGCTCGAAATTCTCCAGTACCACTTCATAGTCTGTGACTCCCAGCGGGTATAGGAGACTGTGAAGTTGCAATACCAGTTTGGGTACCGAGATTTATAGCAGCTGACGGAAAGTCTCTTAAGTCCACTGACATCCGAGCAGCCCAGTGGATCGCCGACGCAGTACTCGTAGGGATTCGCGTTCCCGCCGTATATTGCATCTTCGGACAAGAACCGACCTGTGGTTGGGCTGTAGATCCGTGCTCCCATCAATACGAAACCATTTGGCGTGTCTGCAGCTCGTTGATCGTTTGCGAGCCATCCATACCGACGTGTTCCGACGTCAGAGAGGTCTCTGGGCTGGCCGTACTCGGTCTGTTCGGAGGTGTAAGTCAGGCCGCCTTCAGTCTCTGCCACGCCAGCCACGTTGTCGCCGTGCAAATTCAGGATCGTCCAGGTGGCGCCGGTGGTGTTGCGGAATATTCCGGCCATGCCCATGAGCCCAGCGATTGGGCGTGAATAATTGTTGTTTCCTTCGCTTGTCCATACGGGGCTATCGCCGTCGCCAGCGTAATGATTGCGTTTAACAGTGCCGTCGGCGGTGTCAGTCCATGAGCGAATACGGTTGTTGATCACGTCGAGGTCATAGGTTGCGGTGCGACCACCGTGACTGATGGTGCGAACCATGTCATTGACATAGTAGGTGAGTTGGCTGTCTCCAGCGCTAGGCTCAACCGAGTCGGCGGCAGGTTGGACAAGGGTACGCCCTAGGGCGTCTAGGCTGTATCCCGTCCCGTTGGCCCGGTCAGCGCTATCGTATGTCCAGGTGCGCGTGCTGCTGGCTGCCGTTGTCTGGCATGTGCCGCCAAGGCTCGGGCCAAACTCTGCTAGTTCGGTCCGGTTAGTGGCGGTGTCGAAGCCGTAGCTACGAGTAGTGCACTGTCCAGCTACGGTGTCTTCAACTCTGGTCATTCTTCCAGCGTTGTCGTACTGATAGACCTGGCCAGACAAAGAAGAGGTCCGTTGTTGCCACTGATCGTGGGCGTTGAAGGAAGCCGCCTCCGTAAAGATCGTGCAGTCGGGTTGACCGCAGCCAGTCTGGACGTAGTTGAGGCCGGTGGGTATTCCTCGTTCGTCCGAGGTGACGGTGACGACCAATCCGTTGGGCATTGTTTGGCTTACCACTTGACTGTCGGCATTGTAGCTTCCAACGAAATTGCCGACCTGAGAGTCGGTGAGAGAGGTAGGCAAGCCTCTGCGTTCGTTGCCGCCGTCGTAACTGAAGGTCCGAGTGCCCTTTCCATCGTTTGCCGATGCGGGGCGCCCGGCAATGTCGTAGGTGGTTGTAGTAATGCTCCCATCCGCGTCGGTATATGCCACCAGGCGGCCAAGGGCGTCATAGTCGCGAACAACTTCAGCAGTCACCGTTCCCGTAGCGTCAACCGACTGGGATCGGATCAGGTGAGGGCTGGCTTGGGCGTAGACGTTGCGACGTTTCTCTACAGGCTGGCCCATGCCTGGAGCGGTTACCGTGACTTCCGCTAGCCGGCCCGCAGCGTCGTAGGTTGATTCTGTCCGGCGAAGTTCGCCGGCTGCCGTTCTCTCGACCTTGGAGCGTGGCAGTTGGTATATGTCGTACGTGGTGATCGTGGCTGGCAGCTCGGGACCGATCTCAGGTTGACCACCGACGTGACTGCGGCACATCATCCCTGACCACTCTGCTCGGTCACCGCACTCGGGGTGCGTGGCATTGGCGACAGCAGTGTAATAGACGCTGACTCGAGTGGCTGGTGTGCTGTCGACGCTACCGCCCCCAGCGGTGGTGTTGGCGGTGACTCGACCTGCGGAGTCGTAACTAGTCCGGGTCACCTGATCCAGTCCTCCTGGATCCACGGTGACTCGCGTGACCTGCTTCAGGTTCCAGTCGTACTGCCTGGTGGTGGTTCTGGTGTCACCGTCGACGGTTTCCCCGCCAGCAATGTAACTGACCGAGACGCGTTCGGTCGTGGGCAGATCGAACGGTCCACCCGTAGTAGGCGCTCCCTCGTCGTAGCTGTACCTGGTGTGAGTGCGACCGCGAACCAGCGCGCCGGAGGGCAGGATCACATCATGCTCAGGTCCGAAGGTTTCCAGAACCTGCTTGCCGTCCGCTGAGTAGATGGTGCTATCGGTGAGTTTCATCGCGATGGTCGCTTCATCCGTCGCGGTGTCCGTCGCTGAGGCGTCGAGCGCACGTTGACGGTTGCCGGCGGTCAGTTCACCGATCAGGTTGCCGTAGCCGTCAAACCAGGTGGTGCTGATGTAGCCGCCTGGTAGAGCTGTGTTGACCCTTCGTGCATTGGCGTCCAGGTAGTTCACCGTGGCCCGCTCATAGGAGGTGGGCAGCGCGCCGCTAGCGGGGTCCCCGGTTGGTACCTGGGTTGCTGGAAACACTGCCGTCGCGTCGGTCGGTGGCTCCGACTGGGCCCAACGGGCCGTCTGCGTGCTGGACAAGTCGTAGGGTGCTCCGCTGCCAGAAGTTGGCACTCGATAGACGACCGAACTTACCGCCGTACCAGCGGTTAGAGCGGACCGGGCCACCTTGTACAGCCTGCCCTTACCTGGATCTGCCGGCAGGGTGGTGTATGTGAACTCCCATGGCTCCTCACCGGGAGGGGTCATCTTGGTGACGATGCCGTCGACGTTGTAGTCGTAGGTCGATCGCAGAGTGTGCGTGCTTCCGCCATCGGTGTAGTCCAGTCGGGGGTCCCAGAAGGCGCGAAGGCGGCCTGCGTTGTCGTAGGTGTACCGGGCCACCACAACGGTCCGCATCGCTGGCGTACTTAGGTCCGGATCCCATGCGGTGTAGGAGATCTCCCTGACTCGCCCGACGTAGTCACCCCAGGCGCTGGACGACGTACCCGTGGCGGTGGTGGTCGTGGCGTAGCTGAAGTTGAGAGCCCTACATCCGCGTACCAGTGCGGTACAGCTGACTCCGGCCGGAACGGGTGCTAACAGCTGGGTCGGCCGCATCGTGTCTTGAGTTCCAAGGGTGACCTTCTCCCAGGAATAGGTCGATGTGTTTCCTGACCCTGGCGTGCTGATCGAGGCCGGCATGTAGATGCCGGCCGGATCGGTGGAAGCGCGGGTAAAGGTCACAGTGTTTCCGGCACCGTCGTTCAACGTGTAACTGCTGTTGGTTGAGTCGTAGGTCAAGCGGTATTGTTCCGCCCCGACCTGCGGCTGGTAGGCGGCACCGGTGCTGTCGACTTTGGTAAAGCCTATGGTCGAACCGTCCGGTAGAGTGATCTGTATCAGGGTGTCGTAGGTCGCTAGCTTTGTATAAGGCGAATCCGCGTCGCTAAGTAAGACGCCAGAGACCCAGCCTGGGCCGAACAAAGGGTCGACGACGTCTGGCTGCCGGGTGTTCATCGTGCGTGATACGGAAAGGCCTGCAATCGAAATGTCAGATTGAGTGAGCTGGTAGTTGCCTGTCATGAGGTTGACCGAGCCGGGCCCGACCTGACTAGTGTCGGCGCTAGCAAGGTTGCGATCGAAGGTGATGCGGATGGCAGGCTCGCCCACGTTGTCGTACTGGCCGCGGAACTCAAGCGGCCCGTCACGAGGGACTCCCTCCGGGTCAGCAGCAGCAAGTGTGGCGGCCACGTCCCAGTTAACCTTCGGGATGCTACCGCTTGAGGCGGAAATCGGCCACGCGGCGACGGTTCCGCCACCCACGGCGTAGGTCACGTGAGCTTTCGGGACGATTGTCCAGGCGTCGGCGCCAGCGCGCCGCCACTGGTAGCGGACACCCGTGATGGTTGGGGAAATGACTGAGGTGATAGAAACCTTCGCTGCCGTTACGTCGCCGGTTTCCGGTGATGTGACGGCAGCGGATCCTACCTTGAAAGGGTATCCGCGAATGTTGGACAGATTCCCTGCCGCGTCCCGGCTGCGAACGTAGAGAGTGTGCCAGCCGGCGGTCGCGGGAGTCAGCGTGACTGAGGCCGCTGCGCCGAGACTGGGCGCGTTGATTACTTTGTCGGGCGGGTTGACGTCAAGCCCGTACTCATACGCCGCCACATCGCTGCCACCGTTAGGGTCAAGGGTGAAAGTGCCCGGAACCCCTGCGTCGCCACCCCACTCATTCTTCGGATAGGTTGTTGAACTAATGATCGGCAGACTGGCGTGCGTCGTGTCAGTGGTGAACTCGCAGAATGACGACCACGCGCCGTCAACGATTCCGTCGTTGCCCCGCACTCGCCACTTATAAGAGGAACCGTTGGTCAGAACACCCGTGGGGATTGTGGCGCTGAGCGTGGTGCCAGACGCTGCAGTGCTCGTAATCGCACTACCGAGCTTCGTGGCCCCGTTCAAGGTCCACCACTCAAACTCTGCCTTCACCGATGAGGCATCACCATCGGTGACGACAGCCCTCAGTTCCGGGGTCACGCTATTGATCTGCGGCCGGCTGCTGCCGGTCTCACAGGCGGATTCGGGCACCGTCGAACGCGTGCCGACGGTGGGGTAGGAGTTATATACGACCACCGAGTACGGCACCTGGGAGGTGTCAACCGCGTTGCGGGAGCGCAACTGTTTGAAGCTGTTGGCGATGCTCTCGTTCGTGCCCCGCACACCCATGTAGGCGGTGGACTGGCCCGCCGTTGCCGCCCTTTGGAAGAAGTTGGTGCCGCTGATACTCACCCAGCCATCGTCACAGGCCGACGAGAAGCCCTTGGTCTCGGTTGAGGTCGCTTCCTTCTGAATCCAGGCTGGTTGGGTGTCCCACCGCGTCGCCGAGGAGGCCGCCCCGGTAGTCCAGATCTCCCAGGAGGTCGCCGTGCAACTGTTCGACCAGAAATTCCAGAAGTAAACCGTAGCCGAGTTGATCTGCTTCCCAGCCAGCGCTGAGGTCGGCCAGTGAACGAAAGCTCGGGCCTTGACAGCCGGAGAGCTTGCCTGCAAACCCAACTGCAGGTCGTTCGCCCCGCCGCGATCAACCGTGTCGCCCTCCTTTACATACGTATCAAAGGAGGTGTAGAGTGGGTTGATTTGCGGATCGATGGTCACCGGGTACTGGGTCGCGGAGTCCTTTAGCCATTTCAGGTCTGGACTAAGCCGCATGGTTAGACCGTCGCCGGCGGATTTGGCATCTCGGCCGGGCCGATCGGCTCGAGTGGCAATTACCGTCCTACGGGTTGGCTCGTCGGATCCCGGCGCTCGGCGGGCGTCCCACATTTCTGGCGCCGGAACGGTCGCCATAGGTTTGCCCTTGACGTCTTTCAGAGTCAGCCCACCGGAGCGATCCTGCGTGAACGACGACAGCCCTTTGCCTGTTACCGGCAGGGTCAGTGACGGAATTCGGTCGACGGCCGCCTGATTTTTGACGGTCAGATACTCGGAGAATCCGGTCCGGGTGGCCTCGACGACCAAGTCAATGCCGGGCACGACGTCCCGGTAGATGGCCCGATTGCGTTCGAGGGCAGGCGCTGGTAGGGCGCCCGGCCAGCCTAAGGCGAGCCGCTTGTCTCCCTTGCCGACTGCCGCAAGTTCCCCGGCGGTCGAGCGAGCACCTGAAATCCACAGATCGAGCGGGTGCGCGATCGCTCGCACCGAACCGTCCGCAGCCGGTGTGAGAGTAAGATCAACCGGCACCCAGCGGTTGTCGCGCATTATGCGGACCGGGCCAGCATGCACGGTCGCCTCGACCTGCCCATTCGGATAGGCGATGTATTCGGCCGACTCGGTGGTCATGTTCGTAATCCGAACCCGGCTGCCTGTCAGTCGGGCAGTGATCAGAGCGGCCATTTCGTCCGGCCGCTCTAGAACTCGGTCAGGCGCGCTTTGCGGTGCCGCCTCTGCCTTTCGTGCAGGGATCTGGTTTGCGGCGGTCGCCGCCATTGCGACAGCGACTCCAGCGGTGAATATCTTGCCCCACCGGGTAGTTCTCACTCTCGCACATCTGCTGATTGTTCCTAATTTCTGCTTGCGTGCAGGAGTCATCGACTAAGTTCTCCCGTCCCAGTGCCAATGGAAAGATCACAGTACGAACGTTCCAGGATCTCCGTCAAGCAGAACTTTGTGTAATCGGCGTCGAGGTCAGCTAGCCGATGTGTAGGGCGTCTATAAGTGTCGGAGTCGTGTGGCAGGTCGGTTGTGGCCGGTTGGGGTGCATAGCAAGGCAGGCATCGGGTTCGTGATCATTGCGCCACCTTTTAGCGTGATTGGCGGTTGATTTTGACATAATGTAGAGCGAGGGCAGCGGCGGTGGCACGCCATGGCGGCTTTGTTCATGATTTCCAGGCCTTGAGCGTGACAACGGTGCATTCCGCAGGCTCGAAGCTTCGCGTGCGCCCGTTCGGCCGTACTGTCAACCAGACAGCTTCGGCCGGAAGCGGCACCGCTTGAACGGCGTGCGGCCACTGTCTTGGACGCATCGGTGGTGCACCACCTGTGGGCTAGCCTGATCAACTACCAGATCGCACTTGTAGGGCGTCCACGCGCGTGCCCTTAGGGCAGCGCAGTCCGCCACCGCCGCAGTACGCCGACCGACTCGACACCTACAGCCCGCCCGAGCCACCGGAACGCGCAGCTGTCCACGAATCGAGACACGCTATGAAGGGGTACGCCTCGCTTGTGTGGACATCAATACCCGGAGTCGTGATGGGTGGGGCGGGCGGCGCTGGCCGCTCTGGCAGGCTCGGCCACGGGTGGCATCCTCGCGTGTCTGATCCTGCGGTGAGCTGAGGTCGGCAGATTAGACCGATGCCGTGGGCCGGGCGCCGTTGACCGGCTGCGTCTCCTGGCGCAGCGTGGCGAGCAGTTGTGAGACGGCGCTGTTGCGGATGGAGTGGCCGTTCTGGCGTAGCCGTCGGGCGAGGGCATCCCGGCTGACAGTTCGGCCTTCGCGGGTCAACTCGTCACGGGCCGTGCGGGCGGCGGGCAGTAGCGGCACTAGGTCCGGGGCGAGGTCGACGTCGATGCCGTCGGTCTCGTCGAATGGGTTGTCATCGTCAGGTTCCGCGTCAAGGTCAGAATCAGTCTCGCTGCCCTCCGCTTCCTGAGCGTCGTCCTGAGAGCCGGCAAAGCCAGGAGTCCTGCCGTGAGCTGACTCGTCGACCTCACGGGGAGGTGGTTCGGACAGTGGACTCTGGCGGGGCGGGCTGGTGTCGCTGGTCCCAGGCGTGGGCTTGGCGGGTGCCGATGCGATGGGCTGGCCTGGAGGTGGTGCCGCTGATGCCTCGGCTGGCACGGTGTGCGGTTGAGGTTCGGCTTCGCGGCGGCGGGCGGCCAGTTCCACCAGGGAGACTGACGCGACGATGATCAGCCCGTCCACCGAGAGTGGTAGGAGGTACGGCACGGTGCCGGTCTCGCCGTATCGGGCGACGACTCCGACCATGTGGTGGTAGCTGATCCACGCGGCGATGGCGGCGATGGCCGAGGCGGCGGCGACTCGGATGACGCCAAGTGAGCGCCGGTGCACGGGCACCCGGGTGACCAACTCGACGGTGATCAGCAGTGCCATGGGTGGCCATGCCGCGATGGCTTGGGAGATCGGGTTGGGTTGGGCGTGCAGGATGTTCGCGGTGACCGAGGCGGCTACGCCGAGGGCCAGCGTCGCCCGCACGGCCCATTGCATTCGCTGGAGCCGCGTGGCGGTCATGGCCGTCCTCCGGGAACGGTGCCGGCGGGTCGGAGTTGGCGTTCGGCGACGCGGCGAGTGGCCTGGGACGGCTCGGCGTCGCCGAGGTCTGCTAGGCGTTCCTCCAGCCGGCGCAGGGTGCGCCGCACGGCGTCGGGCCGCTGCTGCCGGCCGTGGATGCGCATGATCCGCTGGTACAGCTCCTCGTTGACCGGGTCAAGGTCGGCGGCGCGTTCGAGGGCGGCAACGGCCTGGCCGGGGTGGTCGGGTTCGAGGATTTCGGCGATGCGGGCGTAGGCGGTGAGGATCTGGTGGCGGTAGCTGGTGGCGTAGTCGGTGGCCCATGGGTGGTCGTGGCCTTCGGCGAAGTCACCTCCATACAGCTCGGTGGCTCGGCGTAGCGCGGTGAGCATCGCCGTGTCGTCGTCGGTGGTGGTGGCTTGGTCGATGGCAGTGAGCATCTGCCAGAGGTCCACGGTGACGGTCTGCGGGTCGAGCTGGTATCGGCCCGTGGCGGGGTCGTAGACGATGAACATGGGCTCGTCGTGGCCGGTGGCGGCGCGGAGCACTCGCCGGGCGGAGGTGATGTCGGTGCGGACGCGTTTGACGGCGGCGGTCGGGTCGGCGTTGGGGTGTAGGTCGGCGGCGAGTTGGTCGAGGGTGCGGCCGGCGGGGTGGGCGGCGAGGACGGCGAGCGCGGTGTAGGAGCCGGTGCGCATTCCGGTGGCGATCGGACCGGCGTCGGTGGCGACGGTGACCGGGCCGAGCACTCGGAGGCGGACCAGGGCCGCCGCGTCGTCGGCCTGGGCCGGTACGGCCTCGTGCGGCTCGACGGTCACCGCGGCCGGCGAGGTCTCGGTGGGCGGGTCGTCGACGTCAGCGCCGGCTTCGGGGCGGGCTATCGCGTCGGTGAGCATGGAGAGGATGGCGGCGAGTTCATCCGCGCCGAGGGTGGACAGCCGTCCCACCGTGCAGGGTTCGTCGTCGCTGCTGGTGACGCCCTCGGCGTTGATCTCGATGGTGGGGATGCCGTCGTGCGGGCCGAGGATGACGGGGTGCAGGTTCAGGGTGGCGCGGTGGGTGGCGATGGCTTGGAGACGGGCGGCGTGCCGAGGGCTGGAGTCGATGAGCGGCACGTACGGCGGTTGCGTCTCGGCGTGGTCGGTGCGGGCGTTGAGGTCGGTGATCGTCTCGGCGTCGAAGGTGTCCAGCAGCCGGCGGCGGCTGATCATCTCTTCCTCGGCGTGGGTGATCGCGGCAGCGGTGTCGGCGAGCACGATGAGGCGTTCTCCGTCGTAGGCGGTGCCGTCGGGGTCCAGCCCGACCGTCGGGGCGTCCTCGGGCAGGAGCTGGGCGAGTAGGTCGGCGGTGGTGACCACGACCGGGCGGGTGCTGGCGGTCTCGACCGCGCCGCTGGTCAGGACGGACGCGAGGATGGCGCGGGCTGCTGGTACGGCTCCGTTGCCGTGTAGGGCGACGCCGGGACCGGGCAGGTGGAACAGGCTCATCTCAGCGCCGTCGGAGTTGACGCCGATTGGTGCCGCAATGGCGGGGCTGGCGGGGCGGTGGTCGCTGCTGAGGCCGAGGTGGCGGCTGCCGATGATGTCGACGGGGGCCAGAAACGGTGGCATAGGGGAGCGTTGCGGCGCGGTGCGTACCGGTGCGGGGAAGGTGAGCCGGGCGCGGCGGCGTCGTTGCAGGCGCAGCAGAGCGGCTAGGGCGGCGATGGCGGCGGCCAGGCCGAGGCTGATCCAGCCCTGCGCTGGCAGCGTGATTCCGGCTGCGTCGGTCGGCTGGTCGTCGGAGGGGTCGGTGTCCGGCGCGGGGGTGGCGGCATCGGCCGAGTCGGCGGGTGCGCTTGGTTCGGCGGTAGGCGGTGAAGGGCTCGGCTCCGGGGTGGTGGCGCTGGCCGGCGGCGCAGGTGGTGGGATGGCCGGGGCTGTTTCGTTGGCCTCGGGCGCGGTGGTGTCGGGGCTGTCGGGCGGTGGGTCCTGGGTGTGGGGCGGGGTGGCTGCTGGTGCGGCCTTGTGGGCGGGGAGTGCGAGGATCCAGCCGACGTGGATCTCGTCGGGGTCGGTGAGGGCGTAGCCGTTGGCCTGTTCGTGTCCTCGGTTGAGTTTGTAGATCTCTCGCCAGCGGTGCGGGTCGTCGAGGTGCTTGGCGGCGAGGTCCCACAAGTTGTCTCCGGCGACGACGCGGTGTGTGCCGCCCGGGGCGTCTCGTGCCCAGGACGGAACGGTGGCAGGGCTGTCTCGGTGGGTGGTGAGCGGGCCGGTGGCGTTGGTGGCGGACACGCCGATGGTGAGCGCCGGGCGTGGGCCGTGTTCCACGGTTGGCAGGGCGGCGGGGTGTGCCGGGGCGACGGCAACGGCCGGGCGGCGTGCGGCGGCGTCGGCGGCAGCCGCACCAGCGGTGGGGGTGGTGACGGCGCGGGCGGCGTCGAACAGCACGGCTCCGACGATCGCGCCGACGAGGACAGCGGCGACCCAGCGGATCGGGCCGCGTCCACTCGCCGGGGGGCGGGGCTGGCCGCGCCGGCTGGCTCTCGTGGCGGCGGACGTCTCGATGATCTCGATGGTGGTGTCGCGCAGGAACTGCGCCCACAGCACCCAGCCGATCGTGGCCAGCAGCGCGAAGACCGTGGTGTCCGACCATGGGCTCGTGATCGCGGCGTGTAGGTCGGTCAGCGTGGGCACCGCGTCGGGCTGCGGCCAGCCGATCCAGTCGAGGGGCCAGCCGGCCGCGACGATCAGCAGCCATGGCACCCCGGCGGTGAAGCCGGCCAGCACGGCGAGCGCGAGCAGGGCAAGCACGGTCCGGGCGATGGCGGCGATGGTGCGGGACATGCGCGGTCGTCCTCTCCCAAGGTGCGGCTCAGGTGTTGGGGCCGGTAACGCCCTGCACGGCGGTGGCGCTCGCGGAGGCGGACACGTCGAGCTGCCGCACGCCGACGATCTGCAGGAGCTGGGTGCGGCTGGTCCGCCGAACGGTCACCGTGACCGTGGTCGTGGTCGCGCTGGCCTCGCCCGTGGCGCCCGCCGAGGCCAGCCACGCCCGTGCGGCCGACGCGGCTCGGGCCGGGTCGAGTACCGCGACGTTGCGGGTGCGGTACTGATACAGGTCGAGTTCCTGCGCACCGGCCCTGGCCGCAGCCTGGGCGATGTCGAGGGCACGGACCTTCTGCGTGAGGGCCAGGCCGGCGTCGAGGACCAGCCCGGCCACGGCGAGCAGGGCGACCATCATCAGGACCGCGAACGCGGTCACCTGGCCGGAGTCGTCTCCGGCACGCTCGCGTAGCCGTTGCCAGTAGCGGGCATCGGGTGGGGTCATGAAGGGCCTCCGCGCCACACATCGATGGGAGAGGTCGCCGTGGCCATCACGACGCGGGAACCAGGGACGGAGAGCAAGGCGAGGTCGGACAGCGGGACGGTGCATCCCACGGTCACGGTGACCGCCCCGCCTGGTCGGAGCCCTTTGGTGGCGACCGTGACGGTGACCTGTCGGCAGGTGACAGAGCGGGCGGCGAGGGTCTCCCGGGCGGCGCGGTCTGCCTCGGCGCGTGCGGCGGCGTCGGTGCGGGCGAGGGAGGCGGACCGGGCCGCGGTGCTAGCGGCGGCGTCGAGGTCCATCTGTGCCGAGACCAACCTCCCGCACAGCACTACGAACAGCATGACGGCCACCAGCAGCGGGGTAACGAGGGCCGCTTCGGTGGTGCTCGCTCCCCGGTCACCGAGGGCGGTGACCTGCCGCAGTCGGAGGAGTCCGGTTGACGCAGCGGCCCAGGTCATGGCGTGGCTCCATCTGGCACGAAGCGTTCGACGGGTCGTACGACGGTGGCGCGGACGGTCCACCGCACCCCGGGGACCACGGTCGCGGCGGTGCCGGTGATCTCGGTGCGGACCTCGGTGGCGGTGCGGGCTACCGACACCGACGGATCCTTGAGTACGCCGTTGCCGATCGCGGCGAGGGTCTGCTCGCCCGCGTCTCGGCCGACGGCAGCGCTGGATTGGTAGCCGGCGGCGGCGTTGGCCGAACGGGTCGCGGCGCTCTGGGCAACGTGGGTGGCGTGCATGAACACCCCGGCCTGGATGGCGAACATGACGATGAGCAGCAGCAGCGGCATAGCGATGGCCAACTCGGCGGTCGCGGCGCCCGCGTCGGAGTAAGCGGTCACGCGCCCCCACCGGGCGCGCAGCCGTCGGGCCGCGCCGAGCGCCGGGGAGGGCGGGCGCTCGGCGCGGTGTTCCCGGATGGTCGGCGGCATCGGTCAGCCGAGGTCGATGCTGTTGGCCTTGCTGGTGACCTTGACCGCGATGATGCCGAGGACCACGATCGCCAGCGTCACGAGCACGGCGGTGACGAGGACGGCTTCGGTGGAGTAGCCGCCGTCTTTGGTGTCGCGCACCGCCTGCCAGCGGTGCCGCAGCTCGGCGGCGAGGTAGGTGACAAGAGCGGACATGGCGTGCTCCTCCAGAGTCGGGTAAGGAATCTCGTGGCTGTTCCGGATTTGTGAACTGGGGGTGCCTCCTACAGCCCGCCGAGTACGGCGGCCATCGCCGGATAGCCGAGGAAGATCAGGAACCCGGCGAACAGGGCGACGATGGGCAGCGCCATCCGCTCGGTCGCGGCGTTCGCCTCGCCCTCGGCGTCGGTGAGTTGCCGGGCGCGCAGAGCGATGGCACGCGAGCGCAGGGACGCGCGGACCTTCGCTCCTTCGGTGCCGGCCAGCCCGACGGTGGCGGCGAGCTGCTGTAGCTCGGCGACGGCGACCCGGCGGCCGAGGGCGGCGAGGATGTCCCACGGCGGCACCCGAGCCAACCGCGCCTCGGTCAACGCGTACCGCAGTTCGGTGTAGGCGGGGCCGGAGCCGACCTTCGCCGCGTCGTCGAGCGCCTGGTCCACCCCGGCCCCGGACGCGAGGCTGATGACGACCAGATCCAGGAAGGACGACAGGGCGTCACGGAACGCCGTACGGTGCTTTGCGGCCTCCGAGCGCACCGACAGTTCCGGGGCGAGGAACCCAGCGATGCCGAGCGCTAGCGACGCGGCGACGGGCACCGTCACGCCGGTATCCACTCCGGCGAGGACGAGCAGCGTCGCGGCGACGGGAGGCAGGAGCAGCCCGAACACCATCGCGGTCGCCTGCTCGGCGAGGTGCACGTCGACCGGCTTGTCGACGGTGGCGAGGTCGCGGCGGATACTGGCCAGGGGAAGACCCGTGCGACGCAGCCACCGCACCGCCGGGCGACCCCACCGCCCCGACCACCCCAGCGAGTGAGTCTCGGCGGCGGCGTCACCAACGCGGCCGATCCCGTACGGGGCGTCAAGGGCCTTGTCCAGCCGAGGCGGGCGGGGGAACCAGCCCACCACCATCAACCACAACCCGAGACCAGTGCCGAGTCCGGTCAGCAACACCAGCCCGGTCATGTCGGCACCACCTCGCCGTCGACTGGCGCGGCGACACCGGCCAGGACACGGGCGGTATCGCGGTCGCGCATGAGCCGGCCGAGCCAGACGAACGCGGCAGCGAAGCACCCACCAGCGGCCAGGAGCACGAGCTGACCGGTCGCCGTGTCGAACGGGGCCAGGTAGCCCCGGTTGAGTAGCGCCAACAGTCCGGCCATGGTCAGAGTGGCACCGACGATCACCCGTGCGGAGGTGCGGTTGCGTTTGCGGGCGGCGGCGATGCGGTGCCGGGATGCGACCTTCGCCCGCGCGGACGCCGCCAGCTCTCCCAGCACGTCACCGAGCTGCCCGGCGCTGCCCCGCGCGGCCATCACCAGCCCGGCGACCACCAGATCGGCGGTCGGGTCGGCCAGCTCGGCGGCGAACCCGCGCAACGCGTCACGCAGCCGCCAACTGCGCTGCAGGCGCACCGCGAGGCGGGTCACCTCCTCACGGATCGGCTCCGGGGCTTCGATCGCGCTGGCGGTGATCGCCTGTTCCAGCCCGGCCGCGCCGGACAGATTGTCCCGCAACGCCTCCGTCCAGGTGGCGATGGCCTCGATCCGGGCCACCCGGCGGGCGTGGTCGCGGTCCGGGCCGATGACCTGCGGCAGCATCCACGCCCCGGCCGCTGCCAGGCCGGCTGCAACCGGCCAGCGGGTCACCACACCGACAACCACGCCCACAGCCAGGAACAGGGCTACCCGACGCCGGTCGACCGGCCCACGCTTCGAGGCGAGCCTCGACATCCACGACTCCGTGTTCGAGTCGCCGGGCCCGTTGTCCGGGGGCGACAGGCCGACCACGACCAGCAGCAGCCCGAACGCTGTTCCGGCCCCCAGCAGGGCAGCCAGCGGCACCGTCAACACCATTACGCCCACCCCCCACCCGGGGCGGTGCGGGCCTCATCGAGCAACCCCGGGTCGAAGCCGCACCGGACCAGCGCCGACAGCAGCCCGGTCGATGGCGGCGCACCCGGGACCGCTCGCCCATCCGGGTCAGGGCGAAAGATCTCGTTGCTGGACACGGCCAGCCCGTCAGCGCCGACCACCTCCCGCACCGACGTCACCGCCCGCACCCCGTTGTCACCGGTGAACCCCAGGTGCACGACCAGGTGAACCGCCTCGGACACCAGTGGATTGGTGGTGGCGGGATCCAGGCGTTCCGGCGCCTGCGCGGCGTAGAGCATGAGCTTGTGAAACGCCCCGGCCGACGACGAGGCGTGAATGGTGCCCAACGAGCCGTCGTTACCCTGCGACATCGCGTTGAGCATCGGGATGACCTCGTGCCCGCGGATCTCCCCGACGATGACTCGGTCCGGCGACATCCGCAGCCCCGAGCGGAACAACATGCTCATGTCGAGCGCGCCCTCACCCTCGACGTTGGCCTCCCGCGACTGCAACGCCACCACATCCGGATGCACGGCCTTGTCCGCGTCGAGTGCCAGCTCATAGGTGTCCTCGATCGTGACGATCCGCTCGCTCGGTGGGATCGCCGAGGCGAGAGCACGCAGGAGGGTGGTCTTACCCGCACCGGTACGCCCCGCGATCAGCACGTTCAACCGCGCACGCACCGCAGCGGCCAACAGCTCCCGCAACACCGGGTTGACGGTGCCGAGCTGCTCCAGATCGGCCAGGGTGACCTTCACGTAGCCGTGCCGACGGATCGACAAAGCCGGACGCCGCGTCACCGACATGATCGCGTGCAACCGCGAGCCGTCCGCGAGTTGCAGATTCAACACCGGGGCGGCCCGGTCCCAGCGGCGCTCCTCGCCACCCTCGCCGCCGGTCTCCGCGCGCCCGGCATCAGCCGCCAGGCGGCGGATCAGCTCCACCATCTCCGCATCCGAGTCGGCGATCGGCCCGACCTGAGCGCGCCTGCCGTCGCTGTAGCGAACGAACACCTGGTCACAGCCGTTGGCATTGACCTCCTCGATCCGCTCGTCGTTGAGCAACGGTTGCAGGCCGCCCGCGCCGAGCAGCATGTCCGCCACCGCCCGACCCACCCGCGACTCCACCTCCGGGCGCAGCGGCGCCCGCCCGGCGTTCATCTCCTCCGTCGCGTACCCGTCCAGAACCTCACTGATCAACCGGCCGGTCGTCGCCGCGCGCTCGTCGACTGGCATTGACGAACCGGTGGCCGTCTCGTGCGCCCGCGTGGCCCGGGTCAGCCGCTCGGCGACCTCCCGACGGACCCGCCGCACCACCGTGACCTCGCCAGACTCCCCGGCACCCGGGGCCGACAGGAAGAGGCCGGTCACGACGTCGCCTCCGTGGGTACGTCGCTCGCCTGCGGGGCCGCGACGGGCAGGTACGGGCCGAGGTCCGTCCACAGCCGCGCGTAGGCGGCCATCAGCGGCAGACGACGCCAGCGCCGCCCGGCCACGAGGTCCCCGCCGAGCACTCCTGCTGCCCGACGGTCGTCCGGCAACGGACCGAGCACGCTCACCGCCTCCGGATCACGGGCCAACTCCTGCCCGACGTGAGTCGACAGGACATCCGCCACGTCCGCCGCCGAATACACGCCGCCCGCGCCGAGCAGCACCACCAAGCGGCCAGCGCCCGCATCGACGAGGTCGCCCAGGTGCTCCCGCAGATGGGCCATCTCGTCGGCGTTCGCCCGCGCCAGCACCACCACCACATCCGCGAGCCGCAGCAACGGCCACATCGGCGAGCCCGGCCCCAACCGGCCGCAGTCCGCCACCACCACCCGATCCGGCGCAGCCAGCACCGCCCGACCGCTCCCGGTCAACTCCGGCAACGCCGCGCGGGTCTGCGCCCCACCCGCCGGGGCGACCACCACCGCCACCACCACCTCGGCCACCGACACCGGCTGCGACACAGCGGCGAACACGTCTGCGGAACTCGCCGCGCCTCGGGCGACGGCGGCCAGGTCCACCACGCTCGGCACCGCCGCCAACCGGTGCCGGCGCATCAGGTCCCCACCTGCGGGATCGCACTCCACCACCACCGGCCGCGCCCACTCGGGCGCGACCGCGGCCAACCCGAGTGCCGTCGTTGTCGAACCCGGACGACCCTTCACATAGGTCACCGCCACCACAGGCATGTCAGCTCCCCAGCGGCGAGGTCTGCATCAGCACCACCCCGCCGGACGAAGCCGCCGCCAACTGCGGCGCGTCCGAGGCAGCCAGCAGAAGCGTGATGACCGTCGAGCCTTGGCCGTCCCCGGCGAGGTCAACCCCCAGCACCACGGCCGACAACCGCGCCGGGGTCGAACCGCTCGCCGTCGAGCTGGCAGCCGGAGCGGGCTGACCACTGTCTCGCGCGGCCGAGACGTAGACGGACACCTTCGCACCGGCCGTGAGCCCTTGCGGATACTGACCCGGCTTCACCGCCACCGAGGCGGTTACCTGACCGTCCGGCGGAAACGCGGCATCCCCGAGCAACTCCGGCGTCAGCAACATGCCGGCCACCAACGGCACCACCGCCGTGCGACCAACCACCTCCACCGCCTGCGCGGCCGGAACCAACCGAACTCCAGGGTCACGGGCGGCGGAGACCTGCTTGAGGTCGGCAGCGGTGATCGGCTGCCCGGCAGCCACCGGGCGCGCTACCGCGAGTACCTGCATCCGGTCACCGAGCTGCGCCGCGCCGTACGCATATGCCAGCACACACACGATCACCAGCAGGCCGCCCAACGCGACGAACGGCAACCGGCGACGCCGACGAGCGGCCCGCCACGACCCACGTCCCGCACTGCTGGCAGCAGCCGCCGCACGATCGCCCAGACGTGATTTTGGGCGCACGGAATCCAGCGCCATGACTTGTCCTCCTCGGGAAACGGCGCTCGAACGAACTGACTTGTTGGCCTAACGCACGACGGCCTGCGACTCCTGGACCCGCGTCTGCACCTGCCCGGTCGTGGTCAACCCCGGCACCGTGCCGGACTGCCCAGCACCAGCCCAGCTCACCTCCCACGTGACCGTCACCGTCACGACGTAGCGCCCACCCGGTGAGCCAGCCGAGGACCGCCGGTATACATGCCCGCAGTCAGGCGACGCCTTCGCCGGATCGGTACCCGAGGCCCACGGCGTCCCCGGTCCACCGCACGTCACCGTCACTCCGTCACCCATCGACCAGCTCGCCTTCACCGGCCGCGCCGTCGCCGTGACGCTGACACCCGGAACGGAGGCGGTCGCCGAGCGCGTTCCCCACGACCCCCGGTCGAGCGCCAGCCAGGCCGGCAAGTTGACGAGCTGATCACCAGGCGGATTCATCCGAATGACGACACTCGGCAAGTCAAGACGCGCCCGCGCCTGCCGCGCCAACACCGCCGGAGACACCACCGGCGGATCACCCGCCATCCACACCACACCTCCGAGCGCACTGCCGTCGCCGTAGCAGGTCCGCATGTACCAACCACCCTCGCCCGTAGGCTGACCCCCGAGAGCCGCGATCGTCAACGGCGACGGGTCGGTGGGCGCGTAGTAACAACCATCCGACCCCGCCCACGCACCGTCCCGCTCACACGGAATCTCCTTGCCGGCAGGGTTGCGGCACTTGCCATCCCCACCCTGGCCTCCGCCACCATTGCCGCCGCCTCCAGGGTTGCTCGGCTGGCCGGGGGTGCCGGCGTTGACGTCACAGACCGGTCGGGGGTCGTCCTTGCTGCACTCCACACCACCGGTACCGCCACCGGCGTAGGCGACTGCTGGACCCACCAAGAGGACAGCCGCCGCGACGGTGGCCAGAGCAGCGAATCGTCGTGTTCCCGTCAGCATGTGCCCGCCTCCTCCAGGAGGAACGAGCTGACCCGCCAGCCCTCGGCCGTCCGGTCGACGGTCGCCGTCGTGCGGTGCCGACCGCCAGCCTCGTCGTTGGCCAGACCGCCGGACGCCTTGTGCTCCAGCCACTTCTCGTCGTTCACGCAGTCCAAGATCGTGGCCTCCGCGGGGTCCACGGCGGGCGTCACAGCAGTGACCTTCGGGTCAATCACCAGTTGGCCGAGGATCACTTCCTTCTGCTCCCGATTGGTGTAGAGGGCATTGACGATCAACCTGAGCGCTTGGCCCGAGGCGTACTTGCGCAAGTCGGGGGCGTCAGGGTCCGACACTTTGCCCGCCTCCACGAAGGCATCCCACATGCCCCGGTACGCGGCGATAGCGTCACTCCCAGCGGTGGCGCTCGGCTCAACGGTCGTAGGGCTTGGCGATGTCGCTGGAGCAGTCGGTTCTGGCCGGTCAGAGTCGTCGGAGTTGCAAGCAGCGGTGAACAGCACCGCCGCACCGACGAGACAAGCCACGAGCGGACGGGTCAGCACCGGCCAATACCTCCCAAATCTCGTGAACGGACCGGCTGCAAGCCGGCCTGCGACCGCGATCGCCGCCCGTCGGTGGCCGACTCGCTCAAGGTCACGAGTCGTGTCTACACCCTGACCCCGCAGTGATGTCTACGTGCGTACCTGCGGCTACGCGCTTCAAGTAGGGCTGGACTCGCGCACCCGGAGATACGCGCTATGGGTAAATTGGTCTCCAGATAGCTACAAATCGATCCAAAATGGCTGTCGCCTACCCGACAGATAAGTAGACGGCAATTGTGACCACGATTGGCTGAAAATAACTGTGCCGGGAGGGTGGGGAGGGTCAATGGGCGATCACAGTGGAACAGAGCAAACGCTGTCCCTGCTGGCCCGGCATGGTGCCTTAGGGTTGCTGCTAGCGATGCACCGTCGCGGCGGCGTCGCCAACTTTGCCCAGATCGCGGCTGAGTCCCCCCAGCCTGCAGCCCTGTTGAGGGCAATGGCGGCAGACGGCTTCGTGGCCGGCCCTCACGCCGGCTCGTTGGACAGCGAGCCGCTCGCCGACACTCACTTCTGTCTGACCAGCAGGGGGGCGGCCATCCTCGGCCACCTCCTTCGGCTACGTCATTGGCTGGCATCGCGCACAGCCTCGGACCCGAGGCCGGCCGGTACCTGACCCACCACTCGAGATGCATTGATTGCGAAGATCATCCGGAAAGATCCGTATCCTCCCGAATGAATTCCATAATGGACTAAACTTTCCTCACGTTTAACCCTCGCCGAACAGTTATGCGGCCTCATAGACTGTCGTCTTGAGCTGGCGCGCTCGATTCGGGGGAGGTGAGTTGCGCTGACGAACGATCTCGAACACCTACTCAACCTGGCTAAACGGAAGCTGTCGGTTGCGGTACTGACCGCCCTCCACGAAGGCCCACTGCGCTACTCGAAGCTTCATCACGCGGTGTCTCAGGCCAGTCCCGATGTCGTGCACGCCCGCACGCTGACCGACACCCTGGCCTACCTCCGTGCCCACGACCTTGTTGAGCACCACCAGGGCGACGACGGTGCCGACTACCGGCTGACTCATGGGGGCGTCGAGCTGCTCGACCTCCTCGGCGAGATCGATCGGTGGAGTCGGGAGCACCGCGCGAGCGGCGAGCGGACCTGACACCCATGACCAACGGCGTAACCGCGATCGGCCTCGGCCTCGCGGGCGCGATGGCCGGTGTGCCGATCGCTGCAGTCGCGTATGGAACGGGCGAGTCCGGGCCGGTACGTCTATCCGCAGGCTGGTGGACCGGCAGTCCCGCTCGCCCCACAGAGGTGATCGTTACCGCCCTTCTTGCCGCCACCGCCGCCGCCGTCACCGGGGTGGTCATACCTCTCGGTGTCACACTGCTGGCCTACTGGCTCTTCGCGGTGGTGGGCGTAGGTCTGGCAATCATCGACGTGCGGTGCCGGCGGCTGCCCCATCGCCTCACCGGCTCGCTGTGGGTGGCGTCTGGCCTGCTCTTCATCATTGCCTCCCTTGCCGGAAGCGATGTCGGGCCGCTTCTTCGAGCTGCATGCGCGGGTATCGCCGCAGCGGCGATCATGCTTACCATCGCCTTGGCGTTGCCCGGCCAGCTCGGCCTCGGTGATGTCGTGTTCGTTGGCGTCATCGCGTTCAACCTCGGCTGGCTGGGCTGGCATACGGCGATGCTCGGTTTCCTTGCTGGGCTGCTCCTGCACGGCACCATCGCTTCCGTCGCCAGAATCCGACGATCGAACGACGTTAAGAACCCGTCGATTCCTATGGGGCCAGCCCTCGCGGCCGGTTGGGCTCTGGCCGTGGTGATTGCCGCATAGCGTCACCGGTCAGTTGGCGCGGGCGGGGCAGGATGCTGCCGTGACGCGTGACGACGGGATCAGTCGCCATCACGCTCGTACATGAGGGCATCATCATCGATGGGACGGCCGCGACCGCCGACTCGGAAGCCGGTGTGTCCCGGCTGTGGAACGTCCTCGAATCGCTGCAGATCAACGCCTGTGGTCGCTATGACGAGTTCGGCGTGAAGCCGAACCGGGCACGGTGCCGCCCGTCCACACGCCTTGCAGACCCTGGGCTGGCTCCCGATGGTGTGCCGTCGGTAGAGGGCCACCGCCACGTCGAACATGACCGACTGGCGCAGTCCCGGGATGACTGTCAACGGCCCGCCCATTGTTTTCCCTTCACCGCGCGGCCTGTAGTCCCTCGCTTCGTTGAAGTGCGGTCACCGTCGCAGGACGACCGGTTCGAGGCACCCAGGCATGGTCGGTGGACCTCATCGGCAGCACTTGAAGAATCCGTGCGAAGCGGGTCCGAGCGTCCTGGTCGGCGAGTTTGAGAAGGTCGTCGAGGGCTGCCTGCATCGCCAGACTCGGCGGTTCATGCTGTCTGCGGTCCTCCCAGTCGACGATGATCGAGAGGGCGACGCGGAGCCGTTCGGCGAACGCCCCAAGGCTGAGCCGCAGTGCCTCCCGCAACGCAAGGACTTCCCGCTCTCTCCAACGAGTAACCGTGACCGTGCATCCGCAGCCGGGAGTCGTGATCAGTAGGCTGGGTAGTGGCTTCGGCGGTACGGCTGCCTGATGGCGTAGTAGTCGTTCGTGTTCGGCTACCCAGGCTTTATGGGCCCGCAGCATGGTGATCAGTTCCTGGAGCGTGTCGAACGCGTCCACCAGCGAACCTTGCGCCCGGAGTTCGCGGTCGGCGCGCTCCCAGAAGCCACGGGTGGTGGTGTTTCGCCCGATCTCCACGTTCGCTACCGAACTGCGGGAGTAGGCCGTCCGTTTGGCGAGGGCGGTCTGGGTCATGCCGGCCGCCTTGCGCCAGTGGGCCAACTGCCGCCCCAGCGCCTTCTGCAGGTCGCGAATCTGTTCAGGAGTGACGGGTTCCGGGACGGTATCCATAGTGATCATCCGTGCCGTCCGCCGCGAAGTGCGTACAAGCGCGATCGGCCGCCACTGTTCACGAGAGGAGCGGCGTCGGAGTCGACTGGCCCGAGAGGCAGGGTCTCCATGGTCACCATGAACCGTGTCGGCATCGTCGCCGATGCATCCGTTCGTGGCTGCGTCACCGATTGGTCCATGAATCGCCGCAAGCGGGCCAGCGCTCCGCCCGTCTCCAACGCCTGGTCACAGCGGCTCATGACATCCAGGCTGGCCGCGCGCTCGGCTTTCTCAATCTTGCCGAGCAGGTCCGGGCTCACGTACACCAGCGCCGCGAGCCGTGCCAGCGATAGCCCGCGCTGCTGACTCCAACATCGCAGCTCCGCGCCGAGAAAGTGGCGGGCGGACGCGTGGGGCCTCAACTCGGCCGGCTGCTGCCCCATCAGGCTCTCCTGCGTCTTTCGGCGAGTGAGTACACCCGTGCGCCACCGCTGGCAGGCAGCGGTGGCACCGAGAGGTCGGAAAAGCCCTCGGGTATCGCGGTCAGTGCGACGCGGACCAGCCCACCATGTCCGCTGTCGACCGTGACCACGACCGCCGTGCCCGCCGCGACGCCGAGATGAACAGTGGGCGTTACATCCGCAAGGTCGTTTGGCGACGTGAGCGGTTTGGGTTCCGGCTCCCTCTCCCATGCCGGAGCCGGCACTGTCTTCGCGGCCTCGGCCGGCCGTCCGGAGCCGTAGATGACGTGTAGCCCGATCGCGGCGTCGTTGTCCACGCCGAAGACCCCTCGTAGCCCCGCCCGGATGGGCGATCTCGGCCAGCGGGACTCGCCGCGCTCAAGCTTGCCGACGTACCTGCTGTCAAGGCACGTACGTCGTCTCTGGTGCTTCCAGATCCACGCGTTGATCGCCTCGGCAACCTCCTGGCGCGACATCGCACGACCTGACCCCGTCGGCGACTGCATGGCCAGCCGTGCGTGCCGCAGCAAGTCGTTCGGACTGCGTGGAGCCCTCGTTCGAGCACCCGGTGCGCCGTTCACTATCAATGCCCTTTCAAAATCAGACCACCGCGAAGGATAAAGATCTGCTGGCGGGCGCCAGCTTCCGTAAGCGCGGAGTGTCTTCACCCTTGCTTTAGCGGCGACTTCTGTGCTTACTGCAGCTCCGAGAATTAGGTAGGCCCGGCTATCGCAAGATCGACTGGGTTGCCGTGGCGTGAATCGGTGCTCCTAGCGGGCATGGACGCCGTGATCTATTGCCGTTTCCGCCATATCAAGCGCTGAGGAAAGTCGATCAACCGCTGCTGCTGGCAGACGGCCTTGGCCTAAACCGCTTGCCTTGATCAGAGCCCGCAGCGTCCCTTGGTTTTCGCAGGTGACGGCCGGATGATTGATGAGGTCGCGCGCCGCATTGGCGTCCTCGTCGTGGGTCGCATCTGCAATCAACCGTTTGGTCAGGCTGTCTGCGACACCGGTTGGCACGCTCATCGCGAGGTCCAGGGCCGTCAGTCCGAGGCGAACGCGGAATACGGTGAGACCGGTGGTTTGTGGTGTGGCCGACACTCGATCGATGAGGTCAGCGTGGTCGACGGGGGTGCGACCCGCAGCCAGTTCCAGCCAGGTCGTGAGGAGTCCATGCACCGCGTGCTCCCACGGCGTTTCGACCTTGGTGGTCGTGAGGAGAGCTGCTGCTGCCGGCCCTTCGTCCTGCAGTAGGTGGGCAACGATCGTGACCTGTCGTCCGTCAAGGAGGGTAGGTCCGATCCCGTCGTGTCGGCGCACATGGGCCACGGCGTCGTCCCACCGTCCGGCGAGGGTGAGAGCGCGGGTTCCGTCGGAGAGCAGTGTGCCGCGCAGCCAACTGATGATCTGGCGGAGTTCTTCGGGGTCAGCGGGAAGTTGCCGAGGGTGTATCTCCAGGTCGTCCAAGAGGGCGGGAGTGCCGCTGACGATTGCCGCGTACAGCTCGGTGAGTAGGCGGTACGCGCCGTCGCCGTCGCCTTCACGAATGCGGAGGCGAGCGAGGTTGACGACTGGTTCGAGAGCGAAGCGGGCCGTGTAGCCGTTCAGCGGGGCTTGGTTGAGGTAGAGGCTTGCGTGACGGCGGCACCAGGCGCGGGCAAGGTTGGGGTCTCCGCAGTCGGAGGCGAGGAGGGCGGCCCCGTTGAACACCATGGACGCCTTGTCCGGGTCACATTCGCGGTGTGCGGTTTCGGCGAGCCTGACGAGCCGGTCTACCCGAGCATCCAGTGGTTTGGCGGGCGGTCGTTTGCGGGCGACGAGAGGGAAGCGGGCGGCGATGGTGGCGGCAAGAGACGGAGTCATGGTGTCCTCATCTGCTGCGGAAGGGCCGCGTAATGGCAACGAGGTGGGTCCAGGTCGTGCGTGACGTCTCAGCTGCGCTCGTCCCTGGGGTGCCGGGGCGGGACAGGACAGGGCACCGCCCCGGCGTGGATGCGGTCAGAAGGAAATCGTGAGGATGGTGTCGGATCGGCTGATGTCGCCGCGTCCGGCGGGCTGGCTTCCTGCGCGGTGGGCGGTGACGGTGGGCTGGTTGGGGCGGCCTGCGGCGTCCCATTGGTCGAGCAGGTTGGTCAGGTCGGTGGCGAGCGCGTTGGCGTCCGGTCCGTGGGCGATCGCGCCGAGTTCGTGGTGGCCGTCGCCGCCTTCTTGGAAGGCGAGGTAGGCGATGGTGCCGCCGTGGTAGATGGCGGCCCCGGCCCATCGGTAGGCGGGGGTGACAAGTCCGCTGGTGCGGGCGGTGTCGCCGACGCCGAGGCGGCCGAACGGCGTGTTGGCGTGGACGAGGAGCCACAGGTCGAGGTGGCCGATGGGGTCGGCGTCGCTGACCTGGATGCCGGTCCAGCGTTCGAGCCGGGGGTGACTGAGGGCGCTGGCGAGGGCGGCGCGATCGGGCTGGTCGGTGGCGTCGAGTTTGAGGACCACGTCGGCGTCGAGGCGTACGTGGTGGTCGGTGTGTTCGGTGCTGCCGCGCATGGGGACGAATCCGCAGACCAGCGGCGTCGTGGTGCTGACGAGCTGGTGGGGGCTGGTGCGGTCGAAGGCGAAGCATCGGGTCAGGCCGCTCTCGTGCACGCGCAGGGGCACGACGATGCGGCCGTGGTCGGCGAGTTGTTCCCACCAGGCGGCGGAGATGTCCCAGGCTCCGGCGGTGATGATGATCCTGTCGTAGGGCGCGTGATCGGGGTCGCCGAGGGCTCCGTCGCCGCAGATCACCCTCACGGTGTCGTAGCCGGCGCGGTCGAGGCCGGCGCGGGCGCCGTCGGCGAGGTCCTGGTCGAGTTCGATGGTGACGACCTTGCCGCCGGGGCTGGTCAGCTCGGCGAGCAGTGCGGCGTTGATGCCGGTGGCTGCGCCAATCTCCAGGACGCGGTGGCCGGGTTGTGGGGCGAGTTGTTCAAGCATGTCCGCGACGAGGCTGGGGCTCGACGCTGATGACAACGCCGCACCGCTGGGGTCTCGTTTCGTGACGATCTGACGGCGCGTATAGACAGTCTCCAGGTCGACGCCGGGGAGGAACTGCTCGCGGGGGACCGTACGGAATGCGTGCGCGACGGCGGCGGAGCGGATGTGTTCGCGCTGTTCGAGCGTGCTGACGAGCTGTTCACGCAGCGTCGCGGCACTCGATGGTCCCGGTGCGGTGGGGGATGTGTTCACTGCGTTGACCCTACTGTCGATCTTGGCGGTGGGCTGATAGCCGGATTGGGTGTTGAACGGGTGGCGGAAGGTGACGGTCACGGCCGCCGTCGCGAGCAGCCAGGTGTCGGCGGCGGAGATGCCGAGCTGGTTGAACAGGAACAGAAGGTGGTGGGTCAGCACCTCGCGTAGGTCGCGGGTCAGAGCGCCGTGCCGGTCGAGGAAGCCGAGGTCCGCGCCCGCCTGCTTGTGGGCTTGTGGCCATCGTGGGGTGACGGCCAGCGGGCTTTCGGCTGTGTCGTCGGCCGCGGTGATCAGGCGCTGCACCGCCGCGATGAGTCGTGGACTCGGTGCGGGGGCGCTCGGCTGGTGCCGGCGCGAGGCGAGAAGCCGCCAGACGTCGCCCTGCTCGGAGAACTCCAGTCCGGCGGCGCGCATGAGGCGTGTGGCGAGCAGGACGGCGAGTTCACGCCGGTGGGTGCCGCCGGCGGTGGCGAGGTGGCCGAGGATGTGGCGGCTGTCCGCGTGGAAGAGGGTGTGGGCAATTGTCATTGCCTGGTCCCCGCCGAAGGCGTACGCCTCGGGCCGGTAGACGGGCTCGGTGACACTGCGGATGCGGTCGTCGTCGGTGATGGCGGCGAGGAGGGCGTAGACCTGGGCGAGCCGGTCGCCGGGCAGGAGCCGCAGCCGCCACGTCTCGCTCTTGCGGATGAACCAGAAGGCGGTGATCGCCCGGTGGTCTTCTGCAGCGGTGAGCTCAGCGGCGAGCCGTGTTGCGGCGAAGTCCTCAGCGGTCTGCCAGTCCGAGAACGTCAGGTTCAACTGGCGCCATCGGCTCACCGGTGCCACGCCTGGTGGCTCGGTGTCGGGTTCAGCATCGAGATCCACGACGCTCTCCTTGTCTAGTTGATCAGCAGGCTGGTGGCCCAGCGGACGTCGGTGCCGGTCGCGACGGTGTGCAAGGTGAGGGCGATTCCGGCGGGGCCTGCGATCAAGCCGGATCGTGCCGGGGTGGTGTCCGTGGCGTGCTGGATCAGCAGGCGCACGATCTGGGGCAGCTGGTTCTGGAGGCTGGCGGTCCGGGCGTCGGCGGCGGCGTACCAGGCCGTAGCGGCAAGTCCTGCCCAGCCGTGACACAGCGACGGATCGACGATCCGGCTGAGCTGGAGGGGGTCGGCCAAGCAGCGGGTCAGCGTCTCTTCTGCCGCCTCTTGCCGGGCGGCGTCGCCGAGAGCGATTCCCGCTAGCTGCTGGGCGCGGGCGACTCCAGGGGTGCCGTAGCACCAGGACGGCCGCGCCGGTCCGCTCATGGAGGGCTTTCCTGCGTGCAACTCGGCGACGGTGATCTTCTCTGGCCACCACGGGCCCCCAGGGCTCGCCTGCTGCCAGCGGTCGAGCCATGTGCAGATCCGGCGGATCGCCTCCGCGTGCCCCGGCACCCGAATGTCGTGCCGCATCGCCAAGGCCAGGAGAGCCAACGGGCCGGCGATGCCGTGCGCCATGCCAACGTTGGCATGCCCGCCCTGCTCCGAACCTTCGCGATCGGCGGGGTCTGCGCTCCACCAACCCGGCGCGAGCCGGCCCGCCTCGTCGTCGCTCTGCACCGGCTCGGTGAGTCGGACCAGGTACGCCAGCACCCGCCGAAGCAGAGGTCCATGCGGGGCGCGGCGCAGAAGGTGGGCTCCCAGGCCGGTCAGCCCACGGACGAGGTCGAACTCCGACAGCGAGGGCCGGGCCCGCGCTGCGAGCCGTGCCGTGGCAGTGGCCAGGCGGCGTTCCACCAGGTCATCAAGGGCATGATCAAGCGCGTCCAGCGCTGCTGGGCGGGAGCGCGGCATGGCCATGATCAGCGCGTGGGTGACAGCGGGTGCGCCGAACCAGAGCCCGGCTCCGCTGCCGCTGTTCAGCGTGTCAGCGGTAGCGCGTCGTAGCCAGGCATGGACCGGTTCCCACCCACCGTGTCCCGTTTGCGCTCGTACCCCGTGCAGGAGTGCCACCCCGGCAGCACCCCGGGACAGCGACTGGGCGTACCAGCGGGTACTGCGTGGCCCGTAGTCGTCCGCTGCGAAATCCGGAGGCGGCGGCTCGGTCAGGGCGTCGGTGATGCATGCGGCCATCGCCTCTGTCGCCCGTAGCAACGGTGTCCTCAGCGATGTTTCGGTCATCGGGATGCTCCTACGGCGCGAACCCGGCGGCGCACCGCCGCCAGCGCGACATGGCGTGCCAACCGATACGTGAGCTGTTCGGCGTTTTCGTCGGGGCCGAGGGCGCGAACAACATGCAGGTGTATCAGCGACGCGAGCACCGAGGCTGGAGTGAGCGGGCCGGCGACGGCGGACAGTTCGGCGGCGTACCGGTTTGCGGCCCTGGAGCGTTCCTGCCATGCACGCTGGATGGGCTCGGGAAGTTCGCTCGGGTCGAGGGCGACCGCTTGATGCAGCACGTCCCGCTGGACCGGTGCCTGCCCGGTCTGCTCGGGGCGCGCCACCAGCCACTCGCATCCGTCGGTGCGGCTGCCGAGCATCGAGGCGGCCAGGTCGACCATGCTCAGGGCGGTCAGTGCCCGCCGATCGATCCCAGACTCGGGCTGCGCTACCAGCTGTGCCAGGGCTGCGGTGGAGTCGGCGGCGAACAACTTCTCGGCTGCTGCCAGCGCGGTGCCGCAGCCGTAGCGACCGGACTCGGGATGGTAGGTGTCCAGGCTCCAATCGCCGGCAAGGCGCTGCTGTCGGAGCCCGGCGACCCACCGTCCGACCCGTACCGCCGTGTCGCCATAGTCATCGGTGTGCAGTCGTAGTCGAAGATGCGGAGTGGGGCGTTGCATGCGCACGAACCACCACAGCGGCGGCTCGGGCCAGTCGGCGAACAGCGCTGGCAGCCCTCGCATCACCACCAACTCCATCGTTGAGGGCTCGACGGCCACAGAAGCGGACAGCAGGCCGCCGGCACCCGGTATGACCGGCTCGGGGGGAGCGGGCGGCGGCCATGCGCCTCGCGCGGTAACCGCAGCCGGCGCGGCAGCGGGCGCCGCCCTCGAGGCGACGGGCACGACGATCTCGTGGGCGCGGCCGGAGAGCCAACCGAAGTCCTCCGGGCTCGCTGCGTCCACCACGGTTACCGGTCCAGCGCTGGCATCCAGGTGGGCACGAAGCAGGGCACGATCCATGGACTGATCGAGGTTGAGCCGAAGCCGCTGGTCACCGTTGCCGACCTGCACCCATGCTGGCAGCCGCAGCCTCGTGCGCAGCGCCTCCCAGGCGGTCAACCATTCGTCATCGCCTGCGTCCGCACGGGGCAGGGACGTCGGGTCGACGCGCCACCGGGCCGCTGCCAGGAGGACCCGGCCGTACCTCAGCGCGGGTCGAAACGGCAAGCAGGAAGCCGGACCCCAGTCGAACGGTTGCAGCCGGGCATCCGTGGCGCGCGGCAGCTCCAGGAGAAACCGGCCGAGCAGCGGCATCGTGTGTACGGCGGCGGCATGTGCCACTGTCGGCTCCACCACCCGCCGCCGCGACATCGACACCAGCACCAGCCGATCGCGTCCGGCGGTCACACCGAGGTCGTCGAGGCCCAGCACGTTCTCGGCCACGGGTCGGTGCTCGGCCAGGCTGACCAGCCACGGGAGTACCTGCCGGGAGCTGAGCACGTTCTGGGCGTGCAGCTTGCGCGGCGGGAAGCTCAGCTGCGCCGGCATGGCCCCGGCCACCGCGACCGGAAGGTGTGCGAACTCCCGGCACATCAACTCCCGGTCGGCGTAGGGCAGCCCGTCGAGGAAGCGCCCGCTCGTCGCCATCGCCGAGCGGCCCATGCCGGTCAACGCGACAGTGAACAATCCCTGTGTCAGCGCCTCCAGCGAGACCGCGCGGACCTCTGCCGAGACGTCGACGTGAGGGCTGACAGGCCCCGTGGCTCGGCTGGGGCCGGCGAGCCATTCGACGACCGTGTCGTCGAGAACCATCTCACGAGCACCGTCGATCACCACCTGCTGAGCCATCGCGAGCAGGCGCTCGTCACGGCCGGACAGTGGTGCGGCAGGCGCGTCGGCCACAGTGCCGAAGTGATCGGGGAAGCCCAACCCGACGAGCGGATCTACCAGCCGTGCGAGCGGCACTACCGCCGTCATTCCGTAGCGGTCGACGAACCGGGCACGGTACGCACGCCATTCGGGCCGCCCCTCCGGATCTGGTGTCAGCCGTCGTAGCACCTCCACTGATGCCGCGATCTCGGCGGCCACCTGCGCCGGCAGGGCGATCTGATCCGCGAGCTGAAGATCCACCGCGAGCGGCTGGGTGGCCGTTGCCACGCTGCGCATGTGGTCGGCGAGCCCACGAAGGTACGTCGCGCTCCCCGCGCTGGTACCACCTAGACGACCGTGCAGCGAGCGCAGCTCGACCCGAAGGGCTCGCTGTCCCTCAGGAGCACCGTCGAACACCGCATCGAGGGTGTCCAGGACATGCCTGATCGGGTCTGTGCACGTCGATGGTGGTCGGAGAGCTGAGATCAACACGCCGTGGTCCACGAGGCCGGCAACCATTGCGTCAGCGGACGCGCGTGGGAAGCCTGGAAAGGCAGCAGCGACCGTGTCGACCAGCTCATCCCACGGCAAGGGGACACGGGCGAGTGACACCGCTAGCCGCACCGCTGCGGTGTTCCTCACCGAGGTCGAATCCGCACGTGCAGAGGCGTGCGGCCGGCGCACCACGGCGATCCGAGGCCCGTTCACCAGCGCCAGATTGTTCGCCTGCACAGGCAGACGGCGACGCAAGTCGGGCTCAGCTTCAAGGCGCGCAATCAAGGACGCGAGCCAACTCGCGTCCGGACGTACCCGGATCGCCGGCGGCCCTGCCGGCACCACCGCAGGCACCGTGTCGAACCGCAGGGTCGCCACCCCTGAGAACAACCCAAAGGGCGTCGCACGCCGCTGCGCACGGATCAGGTACCGCGCCAACGCCAACGCCATCCGCCACCCGCGGTCCGGAGTAGTGCCTCCTGCGGGGAGGACCGCTTCTACGCGAGCAGCGAACTCAGGGCTGGCGGACCAGACAGCCTCGGCCAGGCCGACCTTCCGCCACGTTGCTTGCAACCAGTCCGCGATACCGGAGGCGTCGCTCCGGTCCGGCCAAGGCGCCGGGCTGTCGGGCCATGAGTGAGCGGCAATGCGGATCGTCGCGGCATCGACCGACCGAAACATGAGTCGTCCTCCTACCGTCACGACGCGCTTCTTCGGGGACATGGCTGGATGTGGGGTGCTGGTTCCGGCAGGCATCGGGGATCGCCTGCCGGAACCAGCGGGGGTGTTGGTCAGCAGTCGCTGCCCTTCACGGTGTCGCAGCCGTCGTCCGTGTCGGCCAGCAGGGCGGCGGCGACCGGACCCTCCGTGACGATCTGCACGTCGAGCTCGAACGGGTCGTTGCTAACGGCGAGCAGGCTGTTCATGGCAACCTCCAATGGGATTGGGATGATGGGTGGGCAGGTAGCCCCCGCAGCTACCAGCACTGCGTCTTGTCCTGCCCGCCGTCACGCCCTCCCCGGCAGTGACGACGAGCAGGCGTCTCAGGAGCGCCAGACGAACGCGATCCGGCAACCACAGCCAACCGCGCTGTGACGCGGTTGACCAGGTCCGGGGCGTAGTCTCGCCGTTGTCTCTCAACGGGCCTTGGCCGTTGATCCTCAGCGGATAAGCGGGCGCGCATTACAGTGCTTACGCATTGAGGAGGCATCGATGGCGTCGCAGCTACCGGCATTAGATCGGGATCGGCTCATTCACCCGCTCAGCGTCGTGCGTGCCGCACGAGGGTGGACGTACCAGGACGTGGTCACTGCGATCGCGAAGCGCAGCCGGAACATGGCCGCCCGACGAGAGAAGGCGTGGCGGTGGGAGCACTGGGGAGTGGTCCCCGATCTCGAAAGCCAGCTCGCTCTCGCCGCAGAACTCGACATTCCGCAGGATCGCGTACGGGAGGCACCATGGCCGCAGTGGCTCCCCGCCGGTGACCCGATCCCGATCTCCTTCGCATGGACCCAGTCGGGCGGACTACAGGCACTCGTCAACGCATTGGAGTACGCACACGTGGACCGCCGTGCCTTCATGAAGATCACAGGCGTGCCCCTGACCGGCATCGCCGAAGCGTGGCTGACCATCGAACCCCGAGAACTCGTCGCCGTCCTACGAGGCGGCCAGGTCACCGCCGACCTGGTCGAACGGATGGAAGAGGGCCTTCCGCGACTACGCTTCCTGGAGGCGACCCGAGGCGGTGACCAAGCCCGGACCCTCATCCACGCCGAACTCGGCATGGTGGTGGATGTCCTTGACCGATCCGCCTACACGGCTGTGGTAGGTCAACGACTGTACGCCTTGGCGGCAGAACTCGGCCGGATGGCCGGCTGGGCATCGTTCGACGCTGGCCTGCACGCAGCGGCGCAGCGCTACTGGATCGCCGCACTACACGCCGCACACGCCGCCGCCGACCAACTGCTGGGAGCCAACATCCTCAAATCGATGAGCCTTCAGTGCTACGACTTCGGCCGCCCCCGAGAGGCGCTGGAGCTGGCGCGAAGCGCCCACGAGGGCGCTAAAGGGGTGACCCCACGCGCCGCCGCGATGCTGGCGCTACGGGAGGCCAGGGCTCACGCAGCGATCGGCGACAGCAAGGCATGCGAACGCCTCCTCAAACAAGCCGACGCCGAGTTTGATCGCGTAACGTCGACCGACACAGAGCCCGCCTTCCTCGGATACTTCGACGAATCCGAGTTCAACGCCCAGGTCGGAACCTGCTACCTGGATCTGGGGCGAACGAAAGAGGCTGACGCGTACCTCAGTCATACGCTGCGGGTGGTCCCAGCCACCAAAGTCCGCGACCGGGCCACGTACGTGATCCGCCGCGCGTCGGTGCAGACCCAACTCGGAGAGGCCGATCACGCCGCGTCGCTCGTCGCGGAGGCGATACCGCTGATCCGTGAGGCGCCATCGGAACGGAACATGCGCCGCGTCGTTCGAGTGCGGCAACGGCTCCCGTTCACCAAGGCCGACCCGCGCGCTCGCGCCCTCGATGACCAGCTCGCTACCCTGGGGGTCTGATCATGGCTGACGACATTAAGGTCGCCGTAGTGACCGGCGCCAACCGTGGGCTCGGCTCAGCCATTGCTCGTGGGCTGGCGGAGCAAGGGTTGCATGTGGTGCTGGCCGGCCGGAACGAGTATTCCGTCGACCGCGTGGTGTCCGAGCTGACGAAGCGCGGACTGTCCGCCAGCGGCCACCAACTCGACATCAACGACCCGGCCAGCGTGGCTCGGGCCTTCGCCGACACCGCCAAGCGACACGGCCGGCTGGACGTGTTGGTGAACAACGCTGGCATCGCGATCGACCGCGGCCAGACCGCAGCGAGCCCCGACTTCGAGCGGGTCCGCAGCGCCTTGGACACCAACCTGCTGGGCGCCTGGCGCTGCTGCGCCGCCGCCGTGCCGGAGATGAAAAAGAACGGCTACGGCCGCATCGTCAACATCAGCAGCCACCTCGCTTCGCTCGCCACCATGGGCGACACAAACGTCTCCTACCGCGTGTCCAAGGCGGCCCTCAACGCGCTGACCCGGGTCCTCGCGGCCGAACTCGCCGGCACCGGCATCCTGGTCAACGCATGCTCACCGGGACGCATGAACACCAGGATGGCGTACGGCGAGACCGACCGGACGCCTGAGGAAGGTGCCGACACACCCGTGTGGCTCGCTACCCTGCCGCCCGACGGGCCGACTGGCGGCCTGTTCGCCAACGGCAGGCCGATCGACTGGTAGAAGACCCACGTCAGCGTCCGCACCATCGACAGCGACATCGAAGAACTCAACACCGCCGGGCTGCCCATCGAGTCCGTCGCCGGCCGCGAAGGCGGCTACCGGCTCAGCGCCGAAAGCCCCGTCGACCCGTTGATCATGGACGCGGACGACGTTACCTCCACGACCACAGCCAACTCCGCGCAACCCTCGCAGCTCACGATGAGCGGCCAGCGCGCCCTACCCATACCTTGTGTCGATCAGCGACGTTGAAGCCGTCGACTCGTCGGCCCTGGAGGAAGCCAATCCGCATCCGACCCTCGATGACCTGCAAGCCGCGCCGCGCGGGGTGAAGAAGATCGCGAGAAATCAGGATTGGAGGAACGAGCCAGGTTCCCTGAAACTCCCAAGCGTCCCGGATTCTATTTGGACGCAGGCTCAGCCAACGCTGATGGTTACCTGCAAATTCATCGAGGGTGTCCTATTCGCTACTCCCGGTAGGTATCGTCTCAAGTTCAGCGACGGCCACGTCCTCAAGAGTCCACTGAATTCGGCTCAGGTCGAGGGCTTTGTAGTCAACGAGGAAGTCGGGATGGCCGCCGTGGTCGTAGAGCCACTGCCTGACCACGTCTTCTGGCCAGCCGAGACTCGCTATTTCCTGCATCTGGATAAATGTCTGGAGTTCCCGGTCGCGATCGGCGATGGGAAGATTCTTTAGATATGTTGGCACCAACTATCCTTCCTCTCTCAACTTGTTGTTGCTTGGGAGTGTGGCGTTTTCGGCTCTGTCTCACATTCGGTGGTGACCGAGGGTGGTTGATGTCGTTGAGACCATGTGTGCGAGATCGATGATCTTATGAAGATGGTGTTCTCGGGGTTGTCCCCGCTGGTGATCGATGACGTCACGGACGAGGGCGAGCGGATTCTGGTGCGGCTCGGACCTCTGAGACGCCTGTGGCCTGTCCGGGCTGCGATGCGGTGACGGGCCGGGTGCACGGGTATCACCAGCGGACTCTCGCGGACGTGTCGGTCGATGCCCGGCCGGTGGTGCTGCGGGTATGCGTGCGCCGTCTGGTCTGCCCGACGCGGGGCTGCCGCCGCACGTTCCGCGAACAGCTTCCGGGTGTTCTGGAGCGTTACCAGCGCCGCACACCCCGACTGATCTCCCAGGTCGCTGCGGTGGGGCGTCATCTGGCCGGCCGGGGCGGCGCTCGCCTGATGTCGGTCCTGGCGATGGTCGTCATGTCCCGACACACCGCCCTGCGGTCGCTGCTACGCGTTCCGCTGCCCGACCGGAGAGTTCCCCGCGTGCTCGGGGTCGACGACTTCGCGCTGTGCCGGCGTCGTCGTTACGCCACCGTCCTGATCGACGCGGTCACCCGTCAGCGCGTCGACGTGCTGCCCGACCGCAAGGCCCACACGTTGCAGACGTGGCTGCGGGAGCATCCCGGTGTCGAGGTGGTGTGTTGGGACTCCTGCGGCGCCTACGTCGAGGCGATCCGCCGCGCCCTGCCCGCAGCGGTGCAGGTAGCCGACCGCTGGCATCTGTGGCACAACCTCGCCGAGGCCGTCCGCAAAGAGGTCACCGCGCACAGCATGTGCTGGGCCGCCGCCGGCCTGCCGCCTCAGGAGGGTAAGCGGGCGGTGACCACCCGGCAGCGGTGGCAGCAGGTCCACGACCTGCTCGACAAAAGAGTCGGCCTGCTCGAATGCGCCCGCCGGCTCAACCTTGGCCTCAACACCGTCAAACGCTACGCCCGGATCAGCGAACCCGAACGCCTGGTCCGCGCACCGTAGTACCGGCCAACCCTCGTCGACCCCTACCGCGAGCACCTACGGCGCCGCCGCCAACAAGATCCCGCCGTCGGCGCCACCCAACTCCTGACCGAGGTCAGAGAAATGGGCTACACCGGCAGCCTGAACCTGCTCTACCGCTACATCACCCAAGGCCGGGTCGAAGCCGACCGCCCAGCTCTGTCGCCCAGGCGTCTGACCCGCTACCTCCTCACCGACCCTGACCAGCTCACAGAACACCCGCGGACGCTCGTCGACGCCCTCACCGCCGCCTGCCCGGAGATGACCGCGCTGACCGGCTTCATCGGCTCGTTCGCCGCGCTCCTCACGCCCGCAGTCGGCAACGACGACCGTCTCGACTCGTGGATCGCCGAGGTCAAGGCCACCGACCTGCCCTACCTGCACACCTTCACCCGCGGCCTCGGCCTGGACCGCGCCGCTGTCAACGCCGCCCTGACCCGTCCGTTCCACAACGGCGGCACCGAAGGCGTCAACACCAAAACCAAACTGATCAAGCGACAAATGTACGGACGCGCCGGGTTCGACCTTCTACGACACCGCATCCTGCTCGGCTAACCGGCACTCACCGTCACCACCGAATGTGAGACAGAGCCGCGTTTTCCGTGTTTGACCGTTGGGTGTGATCGAGATGGTTAGATGGTGCTTCGGTCGCCGTAGGCGAGGATCAGGGCGTTGAGGGCTTTGGCCCAACCGTAGACCCGGCGGGTGATGCTGCTGCCGCCCGGCCGTTTCTGCTGGACGACGAGGTAGAGGACTTTCATCGCGGCCTGCTCGGTGGGGAAGTGCCCGCGTCGGCGGGCGGCCTGCCGGAACCGGGCGTTGAGGCTTTCGATGATGTTGGTGGTGTAGAGGACCTTGCGGACCTCGTGGTCGTAGTCGAGGAACGGCACGAACTGCGGCCACGAGGTGCGCCAGAGTCGGATGACGGCCGGGTACTGGTCGCCGAACTCGGCGGCGAACGCCTCGAGCCGGGCTTCGGCGGCCGCGACGGTGGGGGCGGTGTAGATCTCCCGCAACGCCGGGGTGAGCATGGTTGGCTCAGCATCGCTACCGCTAATCCAAGACATCCAAATCGGGTAAAGTGTCTACTATCTTCATGGTTTCTAGGCTGACGGTCACGACTCTCTTGATCAGGTCCACCACGTAACGCGCATCGTCAGACCAATCGTTCGGGTCGTTGACGATCCCCGAGTCCTTGTCGGTCTTGACCTGGTACCGGTCGATGATCCATTCAATGGCCGCACGGGCGCCGAGTTGGTAGCGGTACGCATCCTCGGGGATGTTGCTGAGGGTCACGCGGTGGTTGTAAAGGATCGTCGACCGATCCACCACACCTTTGGTCCTGGCAAACTTCATCTTGCCAACTCGGTACAGCTCGTTAAGTGGAGTGGTAGATGCGTCGCCCGCAACCGTCTCAACAACACCCTTGTATGGCTCCACACGCTCGTAGCCGACGTGAAGATCGGCAAGCTTGCGGCCGGCCTCCGCGAAGCCGCTGAAGTCGGCCACCTTCGGGATCCGCGGCAGCGACTTCTTTAGATCGGCCGCGAATCGCTCCCGGTACGCAGGCGAGTGCAGCAGGCCGTAGACGTAATAGAAGATGGCGTCCTTCGTGATGCCCGGATTGTTGTAATGCGCCTGATAGTCGCGCAGTGCACCATCGTTAACGTTGTCGATACGCACGTATTCGGCTACGGCGAAGAGGCCGTCCCCATCGCCAAGTCTCTGATAGGAGTAGCGGGGAAAGTGCGGCCCGACGCTCTTAGTGCCAACGGCATGCAAATCGGGAACAGCGTCAAACATCAGCACTGAGAATGGCTCATCTGATCCTGTGCCCGTGGTGTAGAAGCCCAAGTTGTCGTGCTTCATCGTGGGGAAAATTTGAGGAAGGCGGCCAGGTCGATGATTGAGGTCCTGATCGAAGTAAACTGCCTGGCGACTAAAAGGGCGATACGCGCCGACAGTCAAACGCTCCGCATCGTATTCGATTCGCTTGCGCTGAGCTAGCTTGAGGATCAGGCTTGAGGACCAGCTTATCCGCCGAGGGTCACGGTTTATGTACGATTCTGCATCCGCAGCCTTCGGCGCGACGATTCCGGCTGATCTGCAGTGCTGCGTAAAGCCGACGACCTGTTCGTTGTAGAAGCCGATCATCGACTTTACGTTCTCCGCCAGCCGCTCTTGAGAGTAGTTATAGACCCATGCATCGCGGTTAGTCTGGAGCCCAGGAGAGTAGAGGTCAAAGATCGGCATATTTTTGCCCTTTGCGGCCTTATCGCCGATTGCCTGGAACTTTGCGAATCTCTCGTCGCGTTGATTGATCCAGTCCCCATTCGTGTTCGGCGTCAGTCGTTGCCAATCAACCGTGTGCAGGCTTTGGGAGCCGAGGATCCGCAGCTTTTCCTGGCGACTAAGGTAGTTGCCGATATCCCGGTAGTGCAACGCGCATCCCAGGTTTGCATCGCCGCCGTTGCCGCCCTTGATTAAGACCAGGATGGCAACGGTGTTGCGGCTCCCTGAGTCGAAGATCTTGCCGCCTTCTTTGCGAGACAACTCACCGGCAGTGCGCTGATTTCCGCGCAAATTATAGCAGTAGATCTCATCGAACTCGTCAACCAAGGACTTTCGCAGGCCGTCTGCCGTATTGCCGTCAATGTAGCCACCGTTGGAGACGTAAGCGATGACTCCCTCGTCTTTTAGTCGATCGGACGCCCATCGAATCGCTCGAATGTAGGAGTCGTAGAGAGAGTTTTTGTTGGTGGCAGTCGAGAGCGCCGCGTACGTTTGCTTGATGCGCCCGTCAAGGGCCTCGTATTTCAGATTCTGGTTGTTGTCGTTCTGATTTTCCTGGCCCTTCGAGTAAGGCGGGTTGCCGATGACGACGGTGATGTTCTGCTTCTGTTGTCTCTTGGCGCGTTCGCTGTTGCCTTCGAGGACGTCCATCCCGTCCAGCTTCGCAATACCCTCGGCGAGCTGGAAGGTGTCCGTCAGGACGATGCCTTCGAAGGGGCGATAGTCGCCGCCGGCCAGTTCATGGAAGGCAGCCTCGATGTTGACGGCAGCGATGTAGTAGGCAAGCAGCACGATCTCGTTGGCATGCAGCTCGCTCGCGTATTTGCGGAGCAAGTCTTCTGGCTTGATGAAGCCGGACTGGAGAAGGCGGACCGGGAATGTGCCGGTGCCGACGAACGGGTCGATGATCTGGACGCCCTCGTCCGACAGCGAGCGACCGAAGTGCTTGTTCAGCGCCTGCTCGGTCGAGCGGATGATGAAGTCGACCACCTCGACGGGGGTGTAGACGATACCGAGGGCGTCAGCGGTCTTCGGCAGGGCGGTCTTGAAGAACTTGTCGTACAATTCGACGATAACGCGCTGGCGGCCCTCGTGGTTGTCGATGCCCTCGGCGCGGACTCGCACCGACTGGTAGAACTCCTCGAGCTTCTTGCTCTCGGCGTCAAGCCCTTGATCGTCGAGGATATCGAGCATCCGCTGCATGGCCTTGGAGACCGGGTTGTGCTCGGCGAAGCCGTAGTCCTTGAACAACGCGTCGAAGACCGGCTTGGTGACGATATGCTGGGCCAGCATGTCGATAGCGTCGCTCTCGTTGACGCCGGGGTTGATGTTGACGCGGAGTTCGCCGAGGAACTCCTCGAAGGCGCTCCGCTTCTCTGGAAGAGTCAGCGCGGCCTTGATCCGGGTGACGTGACGGTCGGCGATTTGGGCGATGTCCCTCGCCCAGTCTTCCCAGTACTGCCGCTGGCCGACCTTGTCGACGATACGGGCGTAGATCGCCTCTCGCCAGTCGGTGACGGAGAAGAGCGCTTCCTGGATGTGCTTGGCGCTCTGGGCTTCCTTTGCCTTGGCGGCTTCGGCGCTGTCGGCTGTGCTCGATCCGTCGCGGTCGCCGAACGACTCGTCACCTGGGCCGATGCTGCCGATGCCGATCTTGTTGTCGGGCTTGTTCTTGTTCAGCTCGATCTGGTTGACCGTTGCGTTGAAGCGGTCGTCGTGGGCGCGTAGCGCCTGGAGTACCTGCCACACCGTCTTGAAGCGTTGGTTGTCGGCGAGCGCCTTCTCCGGGGCCATACCGGCGGGGATGGCGACCGGCAGGATGATGTAGCCGTAGTTCTTGCCTGGCGCAAGGCGCATGACCCGCCCGACGGATTGAACGACGTCCACCACCGAGTTGCGGGGGTGAAGGAAGAGGACGGCGTCCAGGCTCGGGACGTCCACGCCCTCCGAGAGGCAGCGGGCGTTGGAGAGGATGCGCGCGTTGGCCGGGCCCGGGTCCTGCTTCAGCCAGTCGAGCAGCTTGTTACGCCGCAGCGTGTTAAACGTGCCGTCGACGTGCTCGACCTCGCAGCGCAGCACCTCGTCGTCGGCGTCGTCGTAGGCATCGACCACCTCGGTGAAACGCTTGGCGATCGCCGTGGAGTCTGCAATTGAGCGGGCGAACGCGACAGCCCGTTTCATGGGCGCCTCACCCTCGGCGAACCCGGAGCCGTCGGCGAACGTGCCGGTGCGTTTCGCCATCGCGTTCCAGCAGCCGATGATCTTCGCGGCGTCGTCTAGCCTCAGCTCGGAGCCCCCGCCGGCAAGGCCCTGCTGCAGCGTCTTGGCGACCCTGCCCTCGTCCACGGTGAGGATGAGAACCCTGTAATCGGTGAGCAGACCCTGCTCGACGGCTTTTCCGAAGCCTAGCCGATGGAACTCAGGGCCGTACGTGGCTTCGTCGTCCATCGAGGCCAGCAGCGCGTCGGCGTTGCGCGCCTCGGACTTGGTGTCCTCGTTGTAGATCCGCGGGGTTGCGGTCATGTAGAGGCGGCGGTCGCCGCCGAGGTAGGTGTCGTCGTGGACCCGGACGAACGACGACTCGTCGTGGCCGGCCAGCGTGACACCGGTTGTGCGATGGGCCTCGTCGCACAGGACCAGGTCAAAGCGGGACAGACCCCTGCGCTGGGCCGCCGCCACGGTGCCGATGGACTGGTAGGTGGAGAAGACCACGGTCAGCCCTGGCTCAGCCTCAACGCTGGCCATTTGTTCGATCAGGCGATCGGGGTCGGTGGTGGCAGGCAGGGCCAGGTCGTAGGTGGCCATGTCGTTGTCGTCGCCCGTGGCGGCCCGCTGCTTTCCGACCTTCGTGTCCGAGCACACCGCGAACGCCCGCAGCGGCACCTCGGACTCGTACGACCATTCCCGCAGGCTCTGCGACAACAAGGCGATGGAGGGCACCAGGAAGAGCACGGAGGTGTGCTTCGCCTCTCCAGCGACCGCCCGCTCGCGCTGCAGCCGTTCGGCGATCTTCAGGCTAGTGAACGTCTTGCCGGTGCCGCACGCCATGATCAGCTTGCCACGGCTGTGTTTGGCGAAGCGGGCGAAGACATCGTCAATCGCTTCACGCTGATGGGGGCGGATATCGTGCTTCTGTCGCAGCGTCATCTCGACGCGGTCACCGAGGGTAGGCATGTGCCACTGCACCGGGCTCTGCGCGATCTCGTCGAGTCCGATCCGCGTGACCGGAACCTGCTGATCGGCGAGCGCCGCCTCAGCGTGAACGTTCCACTTGTCGGTCGTCGAGATGATCAAGCGGCGGGTGAAGCCACCCTTCCCGGAGGCGGTGAAGAAGGAGTCGATGTCTGCCTTCTCGACGGTGTGGTGCGGCTCGTAGAACTTGCACTGGATGGCGCAGTAACCACCCGTCTCCCGGTCCTGCGCGACCAGGTCGATGCCGACATCCCGCTTGTCGTGTGCCGTCCCCGGCCAGTCGGCCCACATCCACACCCGGCTGAACTGCTCGGTCCACTGCGGGTCGGTGCTCAGGTACTGAAGCATCAACTCCTCAAAACCGGTGCCACGATCACGATTGCTCGATGAGCGGTCGCGGATCGCCTTGATGACGTCGTGCACGGTCGTGGTCGTCGTCACTGCGCTTCGAATCCCGTCACAGTTGTCGGCGGGCCGTCCGCCCGCCGGAAGGAGCACCCGGAGGTACGCGACTCTACCGTCACCCATCGCTGCCCGGGGAACCCTGCGGCAGTGACCAGAGCCAGCGGGAACCATCGAGGCCGTAGCGTGGGCGTACGGCGTGCTCGGCCGTCGCATGGAGTGAGGACAACTCCTCTTCCAGGTTCCGAGTTGCGGATTCTTCTCGAAGTGGCAGAGCGCGGTAGTGGCGTCGATGTCCAGGACCAGACCAGCGACGTGCCGGCCTGCCACGGTCACCGTGGGCAGGTCGCCGTGGACCTCGGCGCGCTGGGCGCAGGCGATCTCACGCGCTTGGGCCCCAGCAGCTCTCGGATCGTCCAGCATCGTTCGTCGAGCTGTGACAACAGCCGCCATGCATTCGGGTCAGACGCGACCGACCCCGAACAGGCCGGCCTGGTTGCGCAGTACCGCAGGATCGGAGATGGCTTCGCCGCCGTCAGCGAGCATCGCCGCCACATCGACCGCAATCCCTGACCGGGTCAGGACCGCCCCGGCGATGCCGCAGCCCGGCCAGGAAGCGGCTGAGTGCACTGGCCAGGCCGGTCGTGCCGGCGACAAGATCGGTGAGTAGTCGGGTGCGGGTGTGACCTACCACGCCTCGTTCGCCTCTGGTCACCGTGATCCTCGGATGTGTTGCGGTACGGGTCACCCAGCAAGTGACTTCCGCGGCAGGAACATCGGACCCTTGGCAGGTTCTATCCTGCCTGATCAGGAGGCACTTCTTCGTTCCCAACCCACCTCTTGGGCAGCCTTCAACGGCGAGTCGGGCATAGTGGGCGAAAACCTGCATACATGGATGTAAGCCGGGGCTGCCTGTATGAATGGACCTGGGACTGGATTATGAAATACATAATCTGTAATCTGCCTACATGCGTCAGCTGCGGCCACGCAACGAGCGCTGGTTGTCGGCGTGTCTGTTCGGGAATCAGCACAAGCTTGAGCTGCTCGGCGCCCTGGCCAGCGCGGTGGACGGCCGGATCAACCTCACCGAGGTGGCGAGAATCCACGGGGTGGCGCCGGCCGTGTACTACGCGCCGGTCAAGGACCTGATGGGCCTTGGACTGCTTGATCGCATCGCAAGGGTTCCCGGGGACCGCCGGCAGTGGTACCAACGGTGCGGTAGCGAACAGGTGTGGGCTGCCATCGGTTCACTCGTTCATAGTTTGCGGGACTTTGTACCGGCAACATCACAAACGCGGGGCCCAGCGGCTTCCGTGTCAACGACGTGAGGCAGGGTGAAGATCATGATCGGCACAGCAGAGGCTCTGGCAGATGCGGTCAAGGCTGCTTCGACCGGGGAACCGAAAGCCGACCTCTGCTGCAAGCTCGTGCCAATCCTCCGTACGCAAGCCCTGCTCGTGCATCGCCTAGACCAGCAAGAAGTCGACAGACGGGCAACGAGGCAGATGGGCGCCATCTCCTCGCCGGACGTGCTGAATCTGCTGCTGGACCTGCCGCTGCACATGCCGGTGCCGATCACGTCCCTGACCCGGTGGGAACGAGCAGCCCTCCGGCGTGCGCCGCGAGGGGCAGTATCAATCGTCAACGGCGAGATCGTCCGGGAGGCCGTACCTCCAGTAGCGGTCGACCTCGCCTTGGTCTCCGTCGCCGCGCGGGCCTGGCGCGTCGGGCTAGAGATAGCGGGCCGGTTCGCGCCTTTCTGCGCCCGTGCGATGGTGCTGAACCGGCGACCCGCAGACCCGGACGAGGTGCGGCTACAGGCCAACTTCTATGGCATTGGTGTCGTAGTAGTGGATCAAGCCGGGACCGAGGTTCTAGCGGAGCCGGCAAAGTTCCGCCGTCAGCGGTTCACTGCTGCGGGCTGGCAGTTCCTTGAGAGGGCTTACCACCAGGTGGTATGAACTTTCAGCCGCCGGTGGACGAGACCTCGGACGACAACGGCAGCTCGGCCATCTTGGCGAGAGGCTTCGATGGCTTGAAGGCGCCCGGCTGCTCAATGCGCCGACTCTCGCGCTTCTGCGCCTCAACTGCTGCCCTGCAGTGGCCCTTCCACCAGACCTGGCGCTCATCGGCTGTCGCGTGGTCGAAGAGATCATCGAGCGTGCTGGTCCACACGGCACCGTTGTGGGCCTGAGCGGCGGCTCGGACCTCGCCACGACGGCTGTTGAACGAATCCAAGCTGCGGTCGCCACACGCCGCGCAGTAGCAGCGGGGAGCAGCGCAGTTTGCGTACCTCTCCGCGATGTACTCGCCCACGCTGTAACGCAACATCTCGGGGATGAACACCGACGGGGTGTGGTTGAACGGCCGCCTCGCCTCCGGCTCCTCAGACGGCGGAACGACGTGCCGCAGCGAACCACCCGCACCGATCACCGCGAACGCGGCCCCGAACGCCATACAGTCGAACGCCGTGAGCTGATCCCCCAACCACAACCCAAGATTCGGCACCTCACCCACGAGGGCCCGGAGGTTCTCGGTCGCCTTCGCGAAGCTCGCCATGGGGTTGCCCTGGCCGCCGAGCGCGATGGCCTTGACGGCCTGGATCCGACGCAGTCCAGCGGTGAGCTTGCCGAGGAACTCCGGGCGAAGCCAGGCGGCGTCGACAGCCACCGGAATGATCACGTCATCCCGCTCGACGGCCTGCGCCGCCCTCACCAACCCATTGAAGGCGCTCATATCCCCAGCGTGGATGAACCGCGAGGGCGCAACGGCAAGACTGGCTCCCCGATCGAACTGGTCCTGCAGAACGGTGTCGAGGTCGCCGCCGAACAACTGGCCCGTCGGCAGATCGAACGGCTCCTCCTCGGTCGCCGCCTGGGTGCGATAGGCACCCGGATCAGCCAGCAGCAGCCCTTCGTATCCATCGCGTCGAACCTTCGCGGCGACGAGGCCGGCCTTTGGCCCGCATAGCCCGTAACCACTACGGGTCTCATGCAGGTACTGAGGAACGGTCCCGCCGTGCCGTGGCGACGCGAACAGCAGGACGCGACCGTATACAGCCTGGGCCGCAGCAGCCGGCTGGGCAGGCGCGGGGGACGACCAGACGGGAGGTTGGGTCATCGATTCACCTCACGATATGTATCGACGTCACCCGCCTGGTACAGGACCTCGAACTCCTCAGGCAGAAGCCCAGCGAGGGCCGAGATCTTGTCGACACTCAGGCCGACGTCCTTCTTCAAGCGGGTAACGACGTTAGACACCATGTACGGGTACTCACGCTCGACATCCCCAGGCTCCTGAGTGCGGTACCCCAGCGCGGACATCTCGACCATGACATTGCGGTACTGCCAGTCAGTGATCACGCCCAGCCCGGCGGCGCGACGCGCGATAGCCGCCATCGACACACCCCACTGGTTCTTCAGCTCGACCAACCGGTTCAGGTCCAAGCGGCCCTTCAGCTCCGTCCTGACGTTGGCAGCCGGAAGGAGGAACTCGCTGGCGAACTCGTCGGCCTGGCGCTCCTGAAGGGAGGTAGCACCAGGCTGGTCATGCATGAACACGTGACCCAGCTCGTGAGCCAAGCTCCACCTAAATCGATCAGCGGGCGCCTGCGCGTTAAACAGGAACAACGGCGCTTCACCGTCCGCCCACTGGGTCACCGCGTCCAACTCGCGAGTCCCAAGGTCCCGAACGAGTACCAGCCCGCCCGCCTCCTCGATCAGCTCGACGAGTCGAGTAACCGGCCCGCCCGCGACTCCCCACTCCTTGCGGACAGTAATCGCCGCGTCGGCAGGGGTATTGAAGTCATCCAGCTCGATGCGCCGAAACGAATGGTCCTGTGGCACGTCGGCCGCGCTCCACAGCGCCCGTACCTGCATCCGAGAGAAGGCCAGCTCCGCGTGAACACGCCTCAAAGTCGGGGCGCCGAGTGAGGCGCGCTTGCGGTGGTGAACCAGGCCGACCCCGACACCGTGCACATCGGGGTCGGCGCACAAGACGGTCACCGGGTACCGCACCGCCTGCGCGTACAACTCCAACCTCTGGCCCGTCACCGCCAGCCGTCCAGCCTCGGCCTTGCTGACATACCCCTGCGAGACCTGCATACCGTCCGCGAGGCCACTCATCCGGCCCGCCACTTCGGCCTGCGTCATGCCACGCGACTCCCGGGCCAACACGAGCATGGTCGGCTGAGCGGCTACATCCCCGTCCATCCACCACCCCCACATTGGCCCGATCCTCGGAGCACCCTACCACTCCCGCCCCAGGTGACCCAGTTAGAGTACTACGTCTAGCACCGCGTACGCACACCCCAGATTATTCCATTCGGCTGTTGAGTGGCCGACCCGTCGGGCTGCGCGGCTACTCCAGTGGTGGCTGGGAGATTCGGTGTCTTCGCTGGCAGTAGGCTGTTCTGGCGCGGTGCTAGTGCCGACGTCGCCATCGTGATCACCGATGACCACGCGGACGTGTTGAGGAGCCGTTGCATCCGGTCCGGCGTGGTGTCGCCGGCGGCCTCGGCCAGGGGGCGGTTGTCCTTGCTCGCCAGTAGCAGCAGCAACCCCAACCAGAACTCAGCGCCTGCCGGCGCGGCTCGGGTCTGCTGCACCTGTCACCTATCGGTGCAGCAGACCCGCCAAGTCGCGGGTGGGTCGATACCCATGCTTGCCGAGGTTGCGCTGCTGCCACGTCCGGGCCGCTGCGCGCACGACAGTGAAGCGCCCGACCACCAGTTCCCGCTCGATGTGGCTGTACGGCTCGACGGTCTCGTCGAACTGAATGGTGACGCCGCTTGGCGGTGCAACCCGGATGCGGTGCTCGTCAACACGGCCGAGCCCGACGTGGAGCACTCGGTGGCGGTCCTTCCGGGCCAGCTCGTTGACCCACCAGGTCAGATTGCTCTCAGGGCCCCATGGGGACTGGTAGGGCTGCGACTTCTCAAGCGCCTCAATGATCTGCACCGGCAACATTGAGATGCTTCTATAGCTGTCAAGTGGTGCTGGTGGCTGGGTGGGCGCCGTTCAGGGTGCGGAAGAGTTGCCGGCTGATGTAGCGCTTGAGGCTGCGCATGATCTCGCGTTTGGTGCGTCCTTCGCGGGTGCGGCGGTTCACGTAGTCGCGGGTGCGAGGGTCGTGGCCCATGCGGACCAGCGCGACGGTGTAGAGCGCTCGGTTGAGGCGTCGGTCGCCGCCGCGGTTGAGCCGGTAGCGGGTGGTATTGCCTGATGAAGCCGGTAGCGGTGACGCGCCGGCCAGGGCAGCGAACGCGGCTTCGGAGCGAACGCGGCCGGGGTGGGACCAGGCCAGCAGAACGGTGGCGGCGACGACGGCGCCGACACCTGGCAGGGCGAGCAGTTGTGGCGCTTGCGCGGTGACAGCTTCGTGCAGCGCGGTGTGGTTGGCGGCGAGTTCTGCGTCGAGAGCGCGGATGCGACGCGCCAGCCGGATCGCCTCGACGCGGCAGACGGCCAGGGTGGCGTTGTCGCTGCGGGTGCGCCAGGCCGCGACGGTGGCGATCGTCGTGGTGGTCAGGGCGCGGCGGGCGTCGATGCCGAGGTCGACGGTGCGTAGCAGCGCGGTCAGCGCGTTGACCGCGCGGGTGCGTTCGCCGCTCATCTGTTCGCGAGCCACTGTCAGGACGCGCAGGGCTGTGCGATCGCCGCCGGCGCGTGGCCAGCACAGTTCGTTGATGTCGAGGCTGCGAGCTGCTTGAGCCATCGCGACGGCGTCCACGGCGTCGCTCTTGCCACGGCGACGCCGGGTGGTGGCCGCAACGTCGGGGGCCTCGGCGACGGTCAAGCCGGCTGCAGAAAGCTGCTCGGTGAAGGTGGCGCCGTAGGAACCGGCGCCGTCGATGACGATCAGCGTCGGCGACTGGTGGGTGTGGCGTTCGATCCAGTCGACGGCACGGCGCAGCCCTGACGGGCTGGTCGGGAACTGAGCCTGCTGCCCGACCGCGCCGGTGCCAGCGGTGATCAAGGCGAGCGTGTGGGAGGCGGCGTGGGTGTCCACACCGATGACGAAGTCGTACTGGTCTGCAACGATGGCCATTGCGGCGTACTGCCTTCCCGGAAGACGTCGTGACGGCGTCGGCCCGGGCTGTGTGCTCTCGCGGCAGGACTGTGATGAGCCACGATCCGCTGCAACGGACCGGGCAAGCTTCTGATCAAGCCACCGAGAGGGACAGGGCCGGCGCCCGACCGCAGACCGGATGGGCAGATCTCACTGAGAGCACCTCGTGGGGCCACCATTTTCATGAGCCACACCCAGCCGCGATCATGACGCTGACCCTGCCAGCCAGCCCCAGGCCAGCCAACACCTACCTTCACAGCCTTTTCATCCTGGGTAGCGGTTGGCTTCGACGTGGTGCAGAACGAGGATGGCCTACACGATCGTGGTCGCTCGTCGTGGGCAGCAGCGCAGCTTGGCCAGGATCTTCCAGGTCTTGAGGGTGGCGATCGCGCGTTCGCCCCGGGCGCGGATCGTCGCGTGGGCGCGGTTGACGGCCTTCTGCCGGCGTGACAGCTTCGGCCGGAAGCGGCGCCGCTTGAACGGCGTGCGCACGCTGCCGCGGGCGCCCTGGTAGCCCTTGTCGGCGAAGGCCATCACGTTCGCGCTGCTCAGCACGTCGATTATGCCGTGGGTTCGGGCTGCGGTCAGGTCGTGGACCGAGCCGGGCAGTGCCGGCGAAGCCCAGATGAGGCGGCCGGCGGCGTCGGCGATGACCTGAACGTTCATGCCGTGGTGCTTGTGTTTCCCGGAGTAGTACGGCTTCTGGTCGGCGACCCGGTCGATCGGAATCAGGGTGCCGTCCAGGATCGCGTACGCCAGTCGGCGGATCCGGTCCATGGCGGTGGCCAGGTCATCGGCGGTCGTCGCGAGCAGGGCTATCGCTTCCTGGACATACCGCCAGGCGGTGCTCACGCCGACGGTGAATCCGGCAGCGAGGCGGGTGTAGGTGTCACCGTTGCGCAGGTGAGCCAGGGCGAGCAGTGCCTGCCGTCCCGCGTCGAGGCGCCGCCACCTGGATCGGCGCTGGTGGCGGTGGCTTCGGATGCGGTCGGCCAGGTGGTTCAGGGTCCGGCTGGACAACGAGATCGTGGACGGGTAAGACAGCACAGGCGAGGCTCCCGGTCGGGGCATCGGGTTTTGGTCGATTTGCTGTCTTACCTGGGGCCTCGCCCTCATCGACCCCGGGCTACGAACGCCATCCCTGACCTGCGGGATCAGGTTGGAAAAGGCTCATTGCTTCCGTGATCGAGATCGGCGATTCCTGGCTATTCGTGGTGTGCGGTCGATTCCCGCAACCACCGAGCGTCCGGCTTCGAGACTCGCGGCAATCTGTTGCCCGACGTAGTCGCTTCCGCGCCCCCGACTGCCGATCCAGCCGGCACCGAGAAGTTCGGCGAACGTAGTGTTGTTCAGGTAACGGGGCACGTTTCCAAAGGTCATGCAGACGCCGCCGCGTGGTCCCTGGCACAATGGTGAGGATAGCAGTGTCTCGAAGTGCTCCCGGCTGAGGTACATGCCCGTGATCAATTCGATCGAGTCTTGGACCACGGTCTGGGGCGCGCAAAGCTTAACCATGCAAGGCGTGGACAGTAGCCGCACATCGTCGCTGGGATCAATGTCGTGCTTGCGGCATTCCTCATCGACCTGCGCCATGCGCTCGAGCTCGCTGGACAGGTTGTGGTCTGGTCGATATACCAGGTCGGCCTCTGGCCGCATTCGCTTGTATTGAATCATCACAAAGCTGTCATGGGCGACGTTGTGGTAGATAAGGTCAATGCCCATCTCGTGCTCGGCGTCGCTGCGGTTGGCGTTGAAGATCTCCATCCGCTTGAAGCCGTCGGTGAAGGTGCGCCATCCAACTCGCTGGTCATGGAGCCGGAACCAGTCCTGAAACGGCACGCGATCAGCGTCGTGGTTGATCAGCTGGTCCTCGGTGATCTTTCCGAGCTGGAGCGATTCTTCCCTAGGATCTTCCGGGTTCAGTTCCGGTTCCGGGTCAGTTCGGAGCTTCTGATATCTCAACGTCTCGATCGACGGCAGCACCACTTGATCGGGACCTGGTTCGATCATCGAAGCGCCAGAGACACCTGCGATGAACGGGGTGCCGGCCGGCTGAGGTACGTACTGGCGTAACTCGCTGCGGTCCATGCCGCGCGCCATAAGCAATACGCCGGTGCCGTCCTTCTGGAGACCCTGCAGCTCCCCGGCCGTGCCTGCGGTGACACTGTCAGAGATGCGACGTACGAGCCGAGCGATGACCGGCTTCAAGTCCGGTGACTCAGCGACAAGCGCGTCAAGCAGCCGTCGTCCCCGGGCTTCGGTGATCGGGCCGTCCTGCGACACCGCATCGGCGAACCCGCCGAGCCTGTCTTTGATTCGGGTTACGTGGATCTGTGCGCTGGTCGCGGTGACGTCCTCGACGTCGACATTCCGTTCGTAGGTCGCGGCCTGGCGACCCCGGTGCACCAAGCCGACGCCTACCACGGTCAGCTCGTTCCCGCTCTCGGCCAAGAGAACGCCGACGTGCCAGCGATTCGACTCCCAGGGAAAGATCCGGTACGCGAACGATCGCATCGCCGCGTCAGGTGAAGGACGTTCCCGGAACAGGCGGTCGTACATCACCTGGCTACAGCGAAGCACCGCAACTCTTAGCACTCAGGCAATCTGCCATATCGCTACGACTCTCCGCAGCCCTAGGCGGTCGCGCCCAGGCAGACTGACTGTTCCCTCGATCGGCCCTGCCCCCGCGCCCCAGGTGCTCGGATGGCTGAAGTGCCTACCGCGATCCGCCGGCTTGGTTGTGAAGCCGACTCCCCGGATCGATGACCTGCTCGCACCGCGAGGTCGGCGGCCTAGTACTGCAACGGCAGTAGGCGAATCCCCTTCGGGTTGGGTTCGTTGGTCAGCTCGTGACGGACGTTGGTATCGATCGTTGGCATGCGGTGTCGGACCAGCTCCATGCTCGGATCGGGGTGCGGTTTCGCCGGTCGGAGCCGTGTCGGCGGGCACGGCAGTACCTGTGTGGGCTGGTCTCGGGCTTGGCCCGCAAGAACGGGTGGACCCTGGCTGAGCAGGCCGGTGATGTGTCGCCGGGGGGATCTGAACCCCCATACCCCGCATACCTGCCGAAACAGGTATGCATGCGTCGGAGGGTAAAGCCCGGTAGCCCCAGCGGTCAAACAGAGACGCCCTTGTTGAATGCGGACGTCCATGTCAGGGCGCACGCGTCGTTGCCGGCGGTGACGAGCAGGGTGATGCCGTCCGGCCGGGTCCAGGTAGCCGCTGCGCTCACGGCGTCGGTGTGGCCGTGGAGCTCGCCGGCGGGTTGCAGGCTGTTGGGGTCCCACAGCCGCACTACCCTGTCGCCGCCGGCGGTGACGAGCAGGATGGTGCCGTCCGGCCGGGTCCACGTCCCC